>JBHHYW010000045.1:0-11425 GCA_046757745.1 Candidatus Scalindua sp. | reverse complement strand
TTATTGCGAGGAATATGGATTAAGGGAATACCTGAAGGAAGTTGACTATGAAGGAAATAACAGATGTGAAGATTGTTATAGATTAAGGCTTAGAAATACAGCCAATTATGCAAAAGAAAAAGGGTACGATGCCTTCTGTTCAACATTACTCTTCAGCAAACAACAAGATCATGAGAAAATCAAAGAGATCGGTGAACAAATATCAGAGCAAGTTGGCATATCTTTCGAATATAAGGATTACAGGCATTTATGTGAATGCAGCCATAAAATCGCAAAAAAGAAAATGTTATATAGGCAATCGTATTGTGGTTGTATTTTCAGTGAATACGAAAGATACAAAGATACAACACGTAATCTATACGAAGGTTGGAAGTTAAAAGAAAATATGGCTAATAATAACCCTCTGAAAGAGGAATCAATAAATTGTTCATAATTACTTCGAAGATTAAATTCGTCTTATTTGGCTTGGGTTTTATCTTTTTATTAATTGCACTGCTTGTTTCTTGTCTCAATACCTGCACTAATACTGAAACCGTATATAAATATGACAAATACCTGAAAGCCCCGCCAGATATTCGTATATTGTTACAAAAAGATGTAAAAGAGGCAGAAATAGAAATTAGTCACCCATATAGTATTTCAGACTTTTACAGCAACAAAATTCTGGCCAACAGGGCCAGTTTACCAAAGTCAGTCATATTCTTAAAATCAGGAGAATTCAGAACAAAGCTCCAGACCTCTCATACAACATCTGAGGCATCTACTACTTTTGTGAAAACAAACAGTAACGTCGGCATTATTTCTGATAATGGTTTCATTAAAATTGATAAATCAAAGTATCGTGGTAAGCTTATATTGGTACCACAAAATAAGGACAGATTCTCTGTATTGGAAGAAATAGGTATTGAAGAATACTTGCCCGGCGTTATAGAGGAAGAAATACCGACATTGTGGCAGGATGATGCAATACAGGCACAGGTAATTGCAGCACGCACATATGCAATTTATCAGAAAAAAATAAAAAACAATGCCATGTATCATATAAACAAACTGGACCTTGCATATAATGGCTCGTACAATTACCAACCAAAGGCAAAAGAAATGGTAGATAAAACCAGAGGAATTGTCATGGTGTATAATTGGAAACTTTTCCCAGGATATTTTCACAGTACGTGCGGAGGTCACACAGAAGACATTAATACAGTGTTTAATCTCCGGAGTATACCGCCTTTAAGTGGTGTAGACTGCGGATACTGCAACAAATCAAAATACTATAGATGGAAAACCAATCTTAAAAAGGACGAGATTGAAAGAAAACTTAACAGCGCTAAATTTAATGTAAAAAACATAACCAAAATAGTTACTGAAAAGAATGGGCAGGGTGGTCATTCCTCTCAAATCAGGATTGAGCATTCAGGAAGAACAAAAAGAATGAACGCAAATGAGTTTAGGCTTATAGTAGGCCCAAATATACTGCGTAGCACAGCTTTTAAGGTAAAAAATAATGGCAACTCGCTAATTTTTGATGGAAGAGGTTGGGGACACGGTGTTGGATTGTGCCAGTATGGAACACAAGGCATGGCAAATTCCGGATTTAAATGGTATGATATCTTGAAACACTACTATCCTGGAATAGACCTGGTAAAGATATATTAGGGAATTTAGGGAAATCAAAACATAACAAAGTGACTAAAGTGAGCTAAAGTTGTTTTATTTGTTTAATTATTAATCTTTTTTCTTTACCACACCGAAGGTGTGGTAACACAGTCTATAAGTTGACAATTTCCGTTCAAAAAAAGCAAGAAATTGTCGGCTTAGAGACTAATTGGAGGATTTATTGCATTTCAGGCTTCTGGCCTCAGACAAGAACACTAAAGCAAGATGCGGGGAAATATCTACGAGTCATGGCTTAATCACCACTCCTGCTTTTATGCCGGTTGGCACACAAGCAACTGTAAAGACCTTGACGCCTTATCAGTTGAAAGAAGCCAATGTGCCTGGTTTGCTTTGCAATGCGTACCACTTGTACCTCAGACCGGGGGATAATATTATAAAAAAACTTGGCGGTTTGCATAAGTTTATGCATTGGGATAGACCTATTATAACTGATAGCGGAGGCTACCAGGTATTTTCCCTGGCAGGCTTAACTAACGTAACAGATAATGGAGTCGAATTCCAGTCTCCAATTGATGGCTCCCGTAAGTTCCTGTGCCCCGAAAATGTGATAGAAATACAAAATGCTTTAGGGGCCGACATTATAATGGCTTTTGATGAGTGCCTTCCTTATCCTTGTGAGAACGATAGGGCAAGACAATCCATGTATAGAACAATAAACTGGGCAGAACGCTGTCATAAAGCTCATCAAGATGAAAACCAGACTTTATATGCAATAGTACAGGGAAGTGTTTTCAAAGACATTCGCGAAGAATGTGCTGACCGATTGGTAGAAATGGGATTTAATGGATATGCTATAGGCGGCCTGAGTGTTGGCGAAGGAAATATGCTGATGAACGAAGTTCTTGAATATACCGTGCCACATCTGCCGGAAAAAAACCCCCGTTATCTGATGGGAGTTGGATTTCCTACAGATATTCTGGATGGAATCGAGCATGGAATCGATTTGTTTGACTGTGTAATACCCACTCGAAACGGCAGAAATGGCTGTGCTTTTACGTCTGAAGGCAAGTTAAAATTTAACAATAGCTGTTATAGAGAAGACGAGAGGCCTCTTGATGAGAATTGCCACTGTTATACCTGCCAGAACTTTTCAAGGGCATATATCAGGCATTTACTCACAGCTAAAGAGATATTGGGCCTGAGTCTTATGTCAATGCATAATATAAGCTATTTTGAGGATATTATGCAAAAAGCAAGACTAGCGATAATTGATGGTAATTACAGACAGTTTAAATCTCAATTTCTTTCACTACAATAGAAATATAATCTTATTTTATCTGGATTCAACATATTTTTATAAGGAGACTTTAAATGAATTTCTTAATGGCAGCTTCAAAGGGAAATCCCATGATGCAATTTTTACCGCTTTTGATTATAATGTTTGCAATTATGTATTTTCTAATCATAAGGCCACAGAAACAAAAAGAGAAAAAAAGACTGGAATTGATTTCAAATGTAAGAAAACGGGATAAGATAGTAACATCTGGAGGCGTGCATGGTGTCGTTACATCCGTAAAGGAAAATGAAGTCATAGTCCGGGTGGACGATGCCAAGGATGTAAAAATGAAAATTGACAAGAGTGCTATAACATCCGTAACGGCACCTAAAGACGAACAAGAAGATAACTGAACAGAGTAAACACACTATTAGAGCTAAGGAGACAATTTAGATGTCAAAGAATTTAAAATGGAAGATACCACTGATCGTAATACTCATTGCTATTGCCATAATGGCGTTGTACCCGCCAGCAGATGCGCCAATAAAAACAGAAAAGATTACAGAGATAAACGGCAAAGTAGTCGACCGTACAATTATAAAAGATTCACTCTTTAGCTTCCTGTTTAAAAGCCCAATAATAAACGAAACAGTTTTAAAGAAAGAAACGAACGAAGAAGGCGAGACTGTAATCCAAAAAAACGTTGAATACATCGCCAGAGGACAAATAAAGCTTGGCCTCGATTTAAGAGGAGGTTCTGAGCTTCTGTACAAAATAAAGGCAGAAGAAGGCGAACTGCACCCTGGCCTCACAGATGAAATAATTGCATTACTGGAAAAAAGGATAGATCCGCAGGGTGTATTAGAGTACAGGCTGCAACAACAGGGTATGAGACGAATCCTGATACAGGTTCCTGGAGCAACTAAAAGCGAAACCGAGAGCCTGAAAAAACGAATCACCAGACTCGGAAAACTTGAATTCAGACTGGCCGCACCACCAGACAGCGCCGAATACAGTGACGCTAAAGTAGGGAAATCGGTGCCTGGCTATTACAAGCACTGGCTCAGAAAGAAGAAGGGGGAAGAAGCGGAATCTCAGGATTGGTTTCTGGTACGAAACAAGATCGAATTAACGGGTGAACACCTTAAAAGGGTTTTTCCAGACCGCAAAGATATTAAACCGGTCATCGGATTTGAATTCGACCAGGCAGGCAGGGCTAAATTTGGACGTTTAACTGAACGCAATATTGGAAAGCCATTAGCAATAATCCTGGATGGTATTCTATATTCTGCGCCAACAATACGTGACAGAATTCCAGGCAAAGGGATTATAGAGGGTAATTTTACCCAGGAGGAGGTTAATGACCTGATTGCCGTGATGCGTGCCGGAAGCCTTCCCGCTGATCTTGAACTGGAAATGGAGACTACCGTTGGTCCAAGTCTGGGAAAGGACTCAATCAATAAGGGACTGTTTGCCGGCATCATTGGCGCAATATTTGTTATCATCTTCATGTGCATATATTACCTGGGTGCAGGTGTAGTAGCAAATGCCACCTTCATCCTTAACATATTCCTGGTTGTTGCAACGTTAGCCATACTGAATGCCACACTCACACTGCCAGGTATCGCTGGTCTGGTTTTAATGATAGGTATGGCGGTTGATGCAAATGTCTTGATCTTTGAAAGAATAAGAGAAGAAAAGGCCAAAGACAAGACAATAAAACTTGCTATTAAAAATGGTTACGAAAGAGCCTTTACAACTATCATAGATTCAAATTTAACAACCTTAATCACTGCGCTTATTTTGTATGCAGTGGGAACAGGTCCTGTTAAAGGATTTGCTATAGTTTTGATTGTTGGCCTCTTGGTTAATATGTTTACTGCCGTATTTGTTTCAAGGGTGATGTTTGAAATATTTCTGGGTATAGGCGTTATGCGTAGCTTTGCAATGTTACAGATTTTTAGAAACCCGAAAGTACGATTCGTATTTTATCGTCGTATAGCCATGATTGCGTCACTGATATTAATCATAATCGGTATTTCAGTATTTGTGATAAGAGGCAAGGATAACTACGATATAGATTTTACCGGTGGAACACTAATTCAGCTAAAGCTGAATAAGTCAACACCAGTCAGGGAAGTTAGAGATAAGCTGGGAGTCGCTGGATACACCAATGCCGAAGTCCAGAACATATGGGCAAGTAAAGACGCCACTGGCACGATAAACGATTCAACTGAATTTGGGATCAGGATTAAAAGCCTTAATGAAGAGAAAACTGTTCAAAAAATAGAGAATGATATACAAAACGTAATTGATGTAAAATTGTTCAGCAAAATCAATCATAGTGACTCTTCAAACTATCAGTTAACCTTGAATGAACCTGTAGACGAATTTACCATTCAAGATTACCTGAAAGAGGCTGGTTACGGATGGGACAGCATTCTTTCTTTATATCCTATTGGGAAATCAGGCAAAAAATATTCAATTAATATATCCGGACTAACACAGGATAAATCAAGGACGGAAACAATAAGCAGCGTAACCACTCTTCTCGCAGGTCTTTTTGATATTTCATCAGTAAAACCGCAATATGGTGATATAAAAGATGAACTCCCGTCTGTTACAGACGATCCGAGGAATACACAATTCAGGGCGATATCAACCATGAGCATGGATACGAAAAAATCAGTTGACCCCAATATTCTTGAAATAGTAATGAAGAAAGAAGGATACAAAGATATTACGGTAACGACAAGAGAAACATCAAGTAGAAGGCCTACCTCCAGAAAGTTGGAAGTTGCGGGAGCAAGAGATGTACTGGAAACTATCAAACTAATGTCAGTTCCCCTGAATATACCTCCGATCAGGATAGTCGACAATTCATCAATCCAAATTGTGCTTAAGGATAGCATAGATGAAGGCTCTTTAAGAGAGATGTTTTCCAGCTCAAAAAAATTGAGAGCCTCAGTTGGTGAAATTACAGGCATAGATATAAAGGCCAGGGACTACATGATTAGCATCAAGGCTTTGAATGCATCAAAGATACAGGAAAAGATACGTGGAGATATTTTAGCGACATTCAAAGACAAGATTTACACTGAAGGTACAGGCTCAGAAATATCAAAGCCTGACCCATTCAAGAGAGTGGTTAGCATAGGTTCAACAGTCGCCGGTGAAATGAAAAGTAGAGCCGCCCTTGCCCTATTTTTTGCTTGCCTGGCAATAATTATTTATATATGGTTTAGATTTGGTGAACTGAAATTTGGAGTATCTGCGGTATTAACTCTTGTCCATGACGTATTAATTACTGTTGGAGCAGTTGCAATCGCTGATCATTATGGAAATATATTTGGTGATGTAAAATTAAATCTGCCGATGGTCGCTGCCTTCCTGACACTGATCGGGTATTCTTTAAATGATACAATCGTATTATTTGACCGTATCAGAGAAAATCTTGCCGGCAAGAATAAAACAATAACAAAGGACTTAATAAACAACAGTATTAACCAAAACCTGAACCGAACTATCCTTACATCTCTAACAACATTTGGTGTAGTATTTGCCCTTTATTTAGTTGGAGGAACGGCTATACACGGCTTTGCATTTGTTATGATGGTCGGAGTTGTGGTCGGTACATATTCTTCTATCTTCATTGCCAGCCCAATCCTGCATGACTGGGAATTTGTCAAAAAGGTCTTCAAAATAATTATTATTTGTATATTCTTCCCAATCTGGATTGCATATAAACTTTTACATAAAACACCGCCAGTACCAAAAAATAAGAATTTAAAACCTTCTAGAGCATAATCAACCTTTTTACAAAGAAAGGAAAGAAAAACTATGCGAAGAGATACGCAAATCGGAATAATTCTCGGTGTAGTAATACTTGTAGTTATTGGTATCTTTCTTAGTACAAGGACAACTGTTAATGAAACCAAAACACCAGATTTAAAATTATCTGAAGAAAATGTAGTAGAATCAGAGATTGAAGAGATTGATATGAACGAACTTATCGAAGATACAAAAGCTACAATAGCAAAGAAAAATACTCCTACGGAAGAAGTTCAGTCAAGCAAAGAGTTAGTGGAAAATACTCCAGTTGAGCCTTCCAAAGATAATGTCACGTTAGAAGGTAAATGGGAAGGAACTAAAACAGCCTCAATCGGACCTGAAGAGGCATTTTCAGAAGTGTCTGTTGCAGAAACAATAACAGAAGAACCTGAAATAGCAAAACTAATCCCACCCAAGGCCGAAGAGTCTATAGTCGTGTTGGAGACAAAACAGGCAGATGTCTCTGGCAAGGTTATTCATAAAGTAAAACCGAATGACAGTCTCTTTAAAATATCTAGGAAATATTATGGTGACGAAGCTAAATGGCATAAGATATATGAGGCAAACAAAGGCGAAATGTCAGACCCCGACGCCCTTTACGTTGGACAGGAATTATTGATACCAGAAATTACACTTGCAAAAAAAGTAACTTTGTCTATGGAAACTCCACTTAAGAAAAATCAGGACAACGAAACGTCCATAAAAACTACCAAACACACTGTAGTATCGGGAGACACACTTTACCGTCTTGCAAGGAAATATTATGACGACTCTACAATGTGGTACAAAATATATGAAGCCAATGAAGACTCAATAGAGGATAAAAGCTTACTGATAAAAGGTCAAATCCTGATTATCCCGGAATAGACAGAGGCATGATGTGGATTAAAACTGCGAATTCTACTTTTTTTGTTTGTTAATCTTACATTGTAAATTTAATTTTATAATCATTATCGGTGTATTTGGCCCCCAGCATAAACCCACCATAGCTTTGAGTATATGGTTCAAATAAATCATAATTTTGCGGATACATACACAGATATTTCAGCAACGAAAGGACTCAATATGAAGTTTTTCATTTTAAACATTAATAAAGTTTTCATAGCCAAACAGTTGCTTATTCTGGCAACTTTTTTAATAACTCTAAGCATCAGTGTTAATTCGACTACAGCACAAATGTTTATGCACGATCTTAAACATACCGGTCGTAGCTCATACCAGGGGACAAACTCAAATGAAATGAAGTGGAGCTTAATAACAGGCGGTGAAATCTGGTCTTCCCCAGTAATAGGTACTGACAATACTATTTATGTTGCCAGCACAGACGGCAACTTCTATGCACTGAATTCAGATGGAACAGAGAGATGGCATTACAAATCAGGAGATGAGTTATTCAGTACTCCTGCCATAGATGCTGACGGAACTATATATGTTGGCGGCAAAAACAAAAAGCTTTTAGCTCTAAAACCTGACGGCAAGATTAAGTGGGTATACTTTCTCGGGTCTGATGTATATTCATCACCTGCAATTGGTAAGGACGGTACAATATATATAGGAGCATGGGATGGAAACCTTTATGCTATTAATCCAAATGGCACAAAAAAGTGGTCATACAGAACTGCGAATAATATACTTTCCTCATCACCAGCTATTGGGGATAATGGAATTGTGTATTTCGGATCACAGGATGGACGCCTGTATGCGGTAAGTCCGGAAGGAAGAATCAAATGGAGTTTCCATACTGAAGCCAAAATTGATTCATCTCCATCAATCAATGAAAATGGTATTCTCTTCATTGGCTCTCATAATGGAATATTGTATGCTCTTGATTCAAATAATAAGGGTAAACTAATTTGGAAATACAATATTGGTTCCAGAATAGATTCTACCCCGGCCATCAGTCCTGATGGCACTATATATACGGGAGCAAAAGATGGAAAACTTTATGCCATTAGTTCCAACGGAACGCTGAAGTGGTCTTACGACACTGGCGATACCATTACGTCATCTGTCGCCATAAGTTCTGATGGGACTATATTTACAGGCTCATGGAATGGAAATTTGTATTCTATAGCACCTGATGGAACTTTGAAGTGGAAACACGCTTTATCACGTTTTCCAATACTTTCCTCACCGGCAATAGACTCACAAGGCACTATATATGTAGGAAGTACGGACTGGAAGGTGTATGCATTTGGGAGGTAATTAAAAAACATCTCCAATTTGTTAAAGACTATATACCATGTTATCAGTGATTACGTAGTATCCGCAATCTTCTTCAACCCTGTGATCGTTTCTTCAATATCTTTCATAGTATTGAAATAACCGGGGCTTATCCTTATCGTCCCTTCTGGAAACGTACCGATTTCACGATGAGTGTGCGGGGCGCAATGCATGCCCGGCCTTATGGCCACATTGAATCTATTGTCCAGGATAGCTGCAACCTCACCCGGATTAAATCCTTTAATATTCAAGGAGACAATCCCAACCTTCTCGCTTTCATCTCTACTACCATATATCTTAAACCTGTCATCAGTCTCCAATGCCATTACCAGTCTCAATGCCAAGTTACGTTCGTACTCTCTTATTTTGTCTATACCTTCTTTAATACAAAACTCTATACCGGTTCTCAGACCAACTATCCCAACTGAATTAGGAGTCCCGCTCTCTAACTTGAATGGAAGCGTCTCCGGCTGAGAAAGTGACTCAGGTTCAAATCCTGTACCGCCCTCTCTCCACGCCTGAAGTTTCACATTTTCCCCTACATACAATCCCCCGCTACCAGGTGGGCCAAAAGGCCCCTTGTGTCCCGTAAATGCAAGCATATCTATATGCTGTTCCTCAACATCGACATCACACACACCTACAGTCTGTGCCGCATCTACCATAAAGAAGATGCCTTTTTCACGAGCTACCCCACCTATCTCTCTGACCGGCTGGATTGTTCCCAAGACGTTAGAAGCATGAATACAGACTATTAATTTTGTGTTTGATTTAATGGCATTCCTTATATCATCAGCATTGATAAATCCATCATCTGAATTTGCCACCCGTGTTACGGTTATTACCCCCTGCTTTTCCAGACCGGCTAATGGCCTTGAAACGGAGTTGTGTTCAAGTCTGCTCGTTATTACATGATCGCCTACACACAATAACCCCTTTATACCCATATTAAGTGCATCCGTTGCGTTGAAGGTAAATATCATTCTCTCCGGATGCTTTATACCAAGGAACTTTGCTACTGTAACCCGTGCCTTCATTATCTCCTGTTCTGTTTCAACTGACATGCGATGCCCGGCACGCCCCGGATTTGCACACTTTTCTCTCAGAAACTTATCCATTACAGCATAAACACACTCAGGTTTTGGAAACGTAGTTGCCGCGTTATCTAAATATATCATAGCATTACATACCGAGATATTTTGAATACAAACTCTTTGCCGTACTCAAATCATTAGTACCAGTAATAATGGCTCTACCATCAGGAAAAACCGTAAACTCATTATCCTTTACTTTAAATTTTAACATAAACGCATTACTGCTTACGTCTGAAATAGAAGCTAATCTCTTTGCCAGTTGAACTAAATCAATATTACTAGTATTCCGGCACATCACCTGTACGGCATTCTTACCGCAAAGGAGCGTAACCATAACTCCATCCTCCGCCTCCAGAAACTTATAAGTGTGTAATTTACATGTTGGGCAGTCATTTAAACTCCTCAAATCTGAAACATCAATTTGCTTAACTTTTGTATCCCATACATTAATCTCAATAAGTGTCTTGTTTGCAGATTCGTATTTTCCGGTTAAGATCTTGATTGCCTCAGTTGCCTGAATCGATCCTATAATTCCAGCAATTGGCCCGATAACACCGGCTGTATCACAGGTTGGAAATGTACCCATTTGAGGCATGGTTTCAAAGACACACCTCAGACAGGGAGTAGTCGGAGGTATTATATTCATTGTCAGTCCCTTGCTCCCTATACAGGCTCCATATATCCACGGAATATTATTCTTTATACAGAAATCATTGATCAGGAATCTTGTTTCAAAGTTGTCGGCGCCGTCAATAATTATATCAGCATCTTTAGTTAATTCTTCTATATTTGAGTAGTTAACATCAGTAACAATTCCTTCTATATTAGCTTTATTGTTAATCTTCCTGAGTTTTCTTTGAGCTGCTATTGCCTTGGGAAGGCCTTCTGAAATATCATTTTCATCAAAGAGTATTTGCCTTTGCAAATTACTCTCTTCGATGAAATCTCTGTCTATAATTCTTATATGTCCAATACCTGCCCTTGTGAGATAACTGGACGAAACAGTTCCAAGCGCCCCACAGCCTACTACAACAGCATAGCTATCTATTAATACCTTTTGACATTCCCCGCCTATATGTTGAAAAAGAATCTGCCGTGAAAATCTTTCAAGTGATTGGTTCATGATTTTTTTATGGAAAATCCATTCTTTACAAAAGGTAATTAAAAGAAATGCAAAGTAAAAGAATGGTCAATATAGACAAAAAAAGCTTGCAGTTGTTTACACTGCAAGCTTTCTTGTAAGACATGTATTAAAAGAAATAGATTTTCAGTTTTGCCGGTTATTATGATAATTCAAAGACGTTTAAACAATCTGAATCTCCAACAGCGATAGCCTTTTCCCTCGTATGCTTTATCTTTGGATTCGCTCCTTCTCCGAATCCTG
>JBHHYW010000044.1:0-11569 GCA_046757745.1 Candidatus Scalindua sp. | reverse complement strand
AAATAAATAGGTATAACACCTTATTATTTAATGTTTTTGCCTTATTTAAATAAATTAGCTGTTGCCATGCAAGCACCCTGACATCGCTGCTTGGTCGAGCAGTCAGGTAGCTTGGAATGGATGTTTCTATATAAACACTTTTTTCACTTAGTTTAATGTGTTTGATTTTTAGAATCTCAACCTGGAATTTAACCTACTATTAATAGTGTCAAAGTTCAAGAGAAATTTACAATTTAATGATATTTGTGGCAGATCTGGAACAGCTTGCAGGGGCGTCTTTAGCTGCTGATTTGGCCAGGTTGGGCGAGAGGGACTTATATCACAGCACGTGCTTCAAATCACACATGCTGTGACATAATAAGAAAATATCAAACTAGGCATTAGCGGCTTCTTTTGCGGCAGCTGCCTTTAGCATGGAAATTATCATACTGACAAATATAATAGTCCATGCCGTAAAGGCAATGTAGATAAAATATATTGGTATATTCAAAATAAAGGGAAGCTCCAGGGCCTGTGAAAGTTTTATTGTACAGGCGGTGTACATACCTAATGGAAAGACCATGCCCCAGTAGAGGGGGCTGTATCTAAACGGTGTTCTGTGAAATATATACTTCCAAAATGCCAGAATGATTAAGAGTGGCACCCACCATGTGCCAAATGACCAGAAAAACAGTGTAAATCCTTTTGTAAATGTCAGGAAATCTGAGAAAGCACCGCCAATTTTTGGTATGCTTAAACATAGGACAGCGCCGGCCAGTGTTGTAATGGCGAGTGCGCCCATATTAATCCAATATGGCGGCACAAAAGCCTCTGGCGTAAACTTGAAGAACACAAGCCTGTAGAAAAGTAACGTAATCAAAATCAAATAAAGGAAAGCGCCAATCATCCACCACACAAAAGAGGTAAACATTACAAAGCTGCCATAACTTCCAAATTCAGGTGCAAGTACACCACCTAGAACAGCTACGGATTGCGTTCCAACAGTGGCTATCAGCCAGCCACCATGCACTACCTTTTCGATACCTTCTGTACATTCGAAAAAGAGTATGCTGAATGTGGATAGTGATATGGCAGTCCAGAGAAAGATACCAAAATACCAGAAGATTTTTGCAATTTCAGGTTGGTTTACAACAGAAACAAATTGTGCTCCCAATACATTTGTACCTGCAACAATAGTAAAAAAGACAAAGCTTAATTTCGGATTGGAAAGGTCTTTGTATAAACAATTCCAGTAAATAATCACACGCAATATCAGCATAGGTAAAAGAATTGCGTATGCAATGATGTTTATGTAAAAAAGCGCACAAGCAATACCCGTAAAACCCAATAATGTGGCTGCAACAGAAATTATGCCTGTAGACATTACCATTGCAAAATAAGCCGGATGGAGCCCTTTGATTGAGTTACTAATAAGGTTCATTAACATTTCCTTTCTTGTAAGATAAATTTAGAAATTCACTTACTCTTGAATAAATATTTGAGTGTAATACTACATTGATAGCAATACAAATGCCATAAAAAAAGTTAGCCAGAAAAACTATTCATAAATACGTAAGCTGTTTTGGTTACATGTGATATGTTTCTGTATCTTATAAGTTGCGAAAGTTATTAAGCAACACAACCCAGACAAATTGTCATTGCTCGTTTTAAAAATGAAAAAATCCAATGACAGACTGTCACCTGAATTTATTTTGTTTTAGCCAGCATTATGGTTTATGTTTAATATTGAAGAATGGAGAGTTGAAGACGATAGCCCATCAAAAATAATTTCTGGTAGATTTCAACAATAGATCACTATCTTCCCTGTGATTTCTTCAAGTGAAAAATAACATGATATATATAACAGCTATTATCAATGGCACTATTCCCTGGATGACAAATATCAGGGGTTGTCTGTCTCTTGTGATTCGGTTCTGAATAATCTTGTAAATGAGATATTCAGTAATGAAAAGCCCTGTGAGTACCATGAGCAACTGGAAAGCAGTTGTAAAATTGAAATTTAATTTATAGATATTAAATATCATTAAAGACCCTTCCACGTTTCCAAAGACATCAATAGCCTTATAGGATATAAATCCGAATAAGGTGAGTGGAAGCAGAGTGTAACCAAAACGCTTAAGGTGTACAATCATCGTTTCTTTTGATGTTAATGCTGTGGAAAAATTACTCAAAAGGTTCAGGAACAGTGCAAAACATGTGGAAACAGAGAATATGAGAGGAAAACTTGCCTGCCTGACACTAGACTGAGAAATGATTTCAGCCAATAATAGACCTGAGAGTATAATGGAAAACAAAGCTCCAGTCAGAGTTGGTTGCCTTAATGAACTTATTTCTGCCCCCGGGACCCGGAGGTTTAAGCGTGTTGCGTTGTGTGTGCAGTTTTTAATACAATTCAGACAGATCTTGCAGTCTCTATTATCCGATAAAAACTGAAGATGCAAAAACATCGGGCAGGAGGCTGCTCTTTCAGATCCCTTATAGCAATCATGTGTTGTACAAATCGTGGTGCATGTATTTCTGTTTGAACGTATTTCTATCATGGAGGACATGGAAAAAAGCCCGCCCAACCCACCCATTGGGCAAAGGTGACGGCACCAGGCAGATTTTTCAAAAACAAAATCTGTAATTATGGCTGCGAGCAGAATGCCGAATATTAAATAGGCCGTTTTGTTGATTGAATAGGCCATATGAGTATACTTCTCCATGAATAATATGGATATAAAACCTACACCCACAAACCAGACACTGTTATTCTTGATAAAAGATGGGATGGGTACTTTTAGATTAATATGTTTATTAAGAAAGTTTGAGATAGAGGATATAGGACAAATACCGCACCCAAAACGGGCGGCAAAAAGAAATACTACAAATAAAAGAGGCAAACTTAACTGCCAGCATAGAATCAGGACAATCTTTCTCCCGCCTATTGAAATGTCAGATTGTGCTGCCAACAAATAAAGTAAAGAAATAAAGGAGATTAAGACAGTTATTTTAGCAGCTAAAATTATCCCGGGGCTTTCACATAATTTTCTAACCAGAGGTATATTCAGGAGATTAATTCTGTTCTCATCTTCTATCTTTGTTGTTTCACCAAGGAAGATTTCTTCTTCTTCAATATCGGCATCTCCTTTTGACAATGTGATTGCGCGTTCAATCACATGTTCCAGTTCCTTCACGTTTCCGGGATACTCATATTTTAATAATTTGTTTGTAGCAGCCTTGGAAAACTGTTTTGCCTGTATATGTCTTGCTTTGCTTATTTTATCGACAAAATGTTCCATAAGGACGGGAATGTCTTTTTTGCGATCTCTTAATGGTGGGATCTCTAATTTATGTGCGCTTAAAATACGGAATAATCTCTGGTTTAGCTTTTCCTGCATTAAGCTGGTATCTGTAGTAGTAACAACAACCCTTACATTAGCATGTATGTATTCACTACCTCCCAATCTCCTGAAGCTCCCTGTTTCCAGGAATTTCAAGAAAGTTTCCTGCGTGTTTGATGACATATTTTCTATATTCTTGATAATCAGTGTTCCGTTATTTACCAATTCTAAACGGCCAATCCTTCTTGCCTCTTCATCAGTAAATTCTATTTTCTCACTGCCGAATAATTCACATTCAATCTGATCACGTTTTCTCCTCTCGTTATGAATAGGTGATTCTTCTTTTCTTCTTTCCTTGGCGAGTATGATTTCGATTACAGGGGATTTAGCCCTTGTGCTTTCCGAATGGATCCTTCTGGACATGGTCTCTTTTCCGGCGCCGCGTTCTGATATGATGGTAATGGGTACATCTGTCCTTGAAAGTCTTTCAGTCTCCTGTACGATTTCTCGCATTTTCTTGCATTTCCATACCACACTACTGTACTGATATTCTTTTGTCTTTTGGAGGTAGCTGCTTAAGGCAATTTCATGCTTTTTAAGATCAATACTTTTAATATTCTGCTTGTCAACCCGTTCTGCGAGCAACTTATTAAAATGCTTGTACATCAAGGGGTTTTCCGAAAGGATGTCATCAAAGTCACTTTTTGTGATAAAGTAAAAAGTGGAATCTTCATTTGTTTTTACAGTAGCGTTACAGGGTTCACCCGTAAGCAGAGACATTTCACCAAAGCACTTTCCATCAGGTATAGTGGCAATAGTAAATTCCTCTTCTTCTGACTCGGAGACAACGCGTGCACTTCCTGATTTGATCAAATATAGGCGAATCCCCGGTGATCCTTTCTTGATAACGAGATGATCTTTGGCAAAGGAATCTATTTGTACTATTTCTGAGATTTTTTCTAATGATTTCTCAGGAAGATCTTTAAAAATCGAAGATTCACTTAAGAACTCCAGTGTTTCTTCTTTATTCTTTTCTGGTGTTATTAGTTTTTCTGCCATGACTTATTTATTGTTTTGTACATATTTAATATATTCCGCTTTGCGTCCGGTATTTCTCCCTTTTTTTCAATCAGTTCATATACCTTAAGCGGTGTTTCCTTGCTCACAACCCTGATCACGTTCAGATCCCTGGTCTCTATCTGGTCTCCGGCCAGTTCATAAGTTCTTTCGCTTAAATACTCATTAAGTAACTCGATTAATTCTGCAGGTTGCAACTTCTCTGAAATGAAGCTGAATTTTTCAATATCCGAGAAATGGACTGTGATCTCCTTCTCTTCACCACCAAGCATTATATTTCCGGGTTCTTTTAAGATTTTATGTACGACCTTGGGGTCCATGAAGTTTTCAAATGCAGATTTTACCCCTTTTCTTTAGTTTTCTTTTTATGTAATGCAGTCAGTAACTTTTCATTTTCAGGTCCTCCCGGCAGGTGATTCCATAGCTGGGAATTATTAAACTTCCCTGCCAGAGTATCAAGGGTTTCGAGTATATCAACATTTTGTTTCTCAGCGTACATAACATCCAGGACGAGAAGCCTTGCCTTCGCATCAGTTATCTTATCAACAAATTGTGCAATATAACGTCTTGGCCATGGATAGCGGCCCAGTTTCTTTATACTATTTTCATCTATAGCAACTATTACAATTTCGCTGCCAGGGTCACGTTTTCCTCTTAGCTGAAATCTGACATCCATAGATTTTAGTTTAATGGCTTTGAATATACGTAACGCCTTAAATATATCACGATCTTCAAGATTATAGATTGTTATTACTATGATGAATACAAGGATTGAGATAAGGATTGACGTAACTTTCTTTCCTAATCTTGGAATTTTAAAAGACGAGGGGAAAAATTTCACAAATTAGTTCCTTGTCGTTGAATTGAATAAAGAATGTAGAACATTGAATTATGAATATCGAATAATCTGATACTGCCGATTTTGATGTTTAGGCGAGTCCCCATACCGAAACAAATAATAGGTCAAACCAGAGGGGCCATTTTTGAGTTTTTAATGCGTCTGTCCCGTGTGACTAATGGAACATTATGGATGATACTGGTAGCTGCTATAATTTCGTCCGCAGGATCACCAGTAAAGTCCAGTCTTTTAATGACCTGGCAAACTTCAAGACTCAACGGCCAAATATGAATATTAGACAAAATCAGCAGAAATTCTGGATCATCCAGGTCTGATTCAATCCTATTAAGCTGAGACAGTTTAGCTATTTCCCAAATAACGATTGATGAGAATGTTGTTTTCTTTATGGGTTAAATCACCACATAAGGCATGTATGAGGATATGGGTGTCAAGATTGAGCATGCCACTTTGATCCAGTAGATATTATGTCACCTTTGATTTTTATTTCCCCTTTCAGTTTTCCTATTAATTCAGAAGATTGTACTTCAATTGAAACAAGCTTTCAACGGGTTTGCCGTGCTTGGTAATAATACCGTTTTTATCAACTTTTTCGAGAAGAGACAAACACTGTTCCTTGAATTTAGCAGCCCCTATCTCTTGCATGGCCAGATTATAATATTGACTATAAATAATGTCCAGTTTAAAATTGCTTTCAATGGTCCCATTCAGCCCTGGACGGTGCCAATGTTATTAAATTAAATCGTAGCTGAAGCCTTTTAATAATACATAGTTTCATAAAGATTCATTGACAGGTTTAATCTGCAAGATTGAACCTGCCGTAGGAAGGTGACAAATTCAGTCGGTATCATACGATCTTAATTATCGTGCCGAACAGTATAGGCATGTCTCTTCTTTTTTATCTGGAGATACGGCATATCGTTTCATGGCAGCCGGGAAAGCCATTGATATGCAGGGGCTATTAGGAGTGATTGTTTTTCATTCGATAGTTTCCGGTAACTGTCCCCTTCGTTTATTAGTTGAACAGCTGGTATATTTAATACACGTTGAAATTTTTTCAGTACTGGAGATGGTTGAGTATCCGCTATTTTGGCTTCTATCAAAAGAAAAGGTTTGCGGCCATTCGCAATCAGAAAATCCACTTCCTGCCGTTCTTTGTTTTTTATGTAATGCAGTGAAAACAGACCGTATCCCATATCATTCCACGAATTTACCGCACGCCACAACTCCAAGGCAATCATGTTTTCAAAACGTGCGGCAGCCCCCTCTATTTTAGGAGTGTCCCACAAATACAACTTGCGTTCTTTTTGAATGGCACGGGTTATTCTCCGTATCCATGGTGAAATGCTGAACACAAGGAAAAACTTTTCAAAGATCGATAACCAACTATGAATCGAATTATATGATACCCGCAAATCCTGTGCAAAGGATGGAATTGATATTGGACTCCCTACCTTCGATGGAAGCAAAAGATAAAGTGTCTCCATATCTCCGACAGATTTGATGCCGGTCAAATCTCGTATATCCTCCCGAATCAACTGTTGAGAGTATGTGTTAGACCACCTGTGGTATATCGTCGTACGATTAGACAAAAACGGTTCCGGAAAGCCGCTTTGCTTTGACAACTGTGACCATATTCTTCCGAGCTTTTTACTTTGTTCTATCCTAACGTACAATGGATCCTTCAGGAACGATTTATATGTTCTATTACATTCTCCTAGTTCTGCAATTGTAAAGGGCCATAAATGAAATGGGAAATACCGTCCTGCCAATGAGTCTCCACCTTTCTGATAGACATCCAGACATCTGCTTCCGGATACAAGAAATTGGTACTCTTTGTGAAATTGGTCGTAAACTCCTTTTAGATAATTCTTCCAGTCTTTATATTTATGGATTTCGTCAAACACGATTAACGGTCTGGAAGAATCCTTTCGTTTTATAGTTTCAAAAAAGGCAGGGTCTTTAATAAGACGGATTTTGTGTTGAGGGATATCCCAATTAAAATAAAGATAGTTTACAAATGACTTGGAAATGATTTGGGCGAGAGTTGTCTTGCCTGTCTGACAGGGGCCGGAGAGGAGGATCATGCCTTTGTCGCTTGCAAGTTCCCGCCATATTTTTACATAAAGTCCTCTGTTTTTCATAGCGTACATTATTCATGATGCTGAAAAATAGTCAAGACTATTTTTCAATACACTGAATTTGCACGAAAGTGAAAGCAGGGTAAGATATAGGTCAATGCCTTTACGTTTAGAGATTGAATGAGGAATTTATCATGTGTGTGTTTGATGCTTATACAGTGATCACAGCAGGACGGTTTTGTGGTTTATCAAATTCAGGTCGCTTATGCCAAGCCCGTATCTGCCGGAAGTTTCAATATGCTTTGGGAGGTTCGGACGGTTAAATAGTGAAGACAACCCTCTCTCTTTTCTCTTTCCCTCAATGATGTGCATTCCTATTGTGTCGAGCGCTACAGGGTCTTTGCTCAGAATAATTCCGTTATTGTTCCACACGTGCCTTTTCTTTGGCATTGGCCCGCCATCGTAAAGGCCAAGTATTCCATTGCAGATGTGGAGCTTTATCTTATCTTTAACCACAGGTATTGAATTTATGGCGGCAATGAATGGATCACATGAATCGTCATGAAAGTTATCCGGATGACTTATTACGCCATGGGATATGTTTTTAAGCGCAATGCTTACGCCTGCAATGCCGTGGTCTTTCAGCAAACCCAGGTTTATGATTGAGTCAACCTCCTCAGTCCATATTTTGCTTATCCTTACCGCCCCGTAACCACTGTCATACTCTTTATATGAACTACCGGAATCCAGAGCTTCTTTTCCCCTACCTTTATCGGTTGCATAAATCTTCACACCTTTGAAGGACATATTTAACTTGAAGCCGGATGATATCAAAAAATGCTGATATTGATCCCAGACGATGATACTGTTTTCATTTACTCCAATATCTTTGAGTGCATCAACAATAGCCCAGCAAATCTGATAATTGCCGGCAAGGATGTGCGCGCCGAGACCGTTTATCTTAATGCCAATCCTTTCATCCTCATGAAAGAGTGATTTCCATGCATCTTTTGGATTATTTGTACCTGTAAGTGAAGTTATGCCTGCATTCATCATCTGCTTGACCAGTGAGATATTCGCTGCTACTCCCTGCATAACTTCTTTTCTGCTTTTAACATCTACGACAAGGGATTGCGGGTCTAATATGTTTGTTAATCCTGAATCTGTTTCGATGTCATCTGGCAAGAGGTCAGGGGGTAATGGTATTTGAGACAGAAATATACCGCCCAGTAATGTATTTGTGCATGTTTCTCTGATAAACTCTCTACGGGTTTTATGTCGACTCATAATAATCTCTCCTTGATGGTATTATATTTCTTCGGAATGTTATAAGCTTTATTTGTAGGTTAAAGGATATCTTTCCGGGTATTTTAATATGCCTACTGATAAATCAATATCTAACTCAGGCCAGTGGAGATGATGGCCATGTAATAGTGTAACATTGACCATGAAAGATATTTTGGCGTTGTAGAACCAGGGGTATTTAGCAAATGGAAGAAAGTATTCTTTTTTATTTAAAAGAATCCAAAAACCATGTTCTGAAATATTACTTATTTCAGGCATTGAAATGTGTTTTCCATTTTAAAAACAGTTGGATTCATAAAAAATGTTTTAATATTATAATAGACAAAAATAAATTTATCTCTTAGCTTTAAATCATTTTAGCATTCTGATTCAGTTTATTCAATTATAGAATTTAAGAGTTTGATATGCTGCTATTAATTGTGGCATATCAAACAAAAGATATATTAACTGAGCTTAATAAAACCTGAATTAAGAAAGATTTTTCAGGCTCGCAGCCGGAATCTAAACGTTGCAGTTCAATCGGCATGATTGAACCAACAAGATCATCTTGCGCTTTGCAAGGAGTCTATGTATAACAATAACTTATGAGGTTCTTCACTCTGTTCAAAATAACAAGAGATGAATGGCTCAGCATAGCATTTTTAATATTTTGCAGAACTCTTTAAAGATAATTTTTGATGACTTTTATGGTTGCCTGGCATGAGGTTTGATAAACATATACTATAAACCGTATTTTGTTACTAAAAGTAATAACCAAATAAATGTTAAAATAAAATATTTTAGTTTGCGGAAAAACATTATCAATCTTCTGCGCTTGTCCTCCTGATGGAGCCGGACAGGTTTCGGAATATATATATCAATATGTTAAGAGACCCTGAATCAATGCTGAAACATATTCAGCACAGGATTGAGGGTGACATTTTTAAGGATAATAAAAATGAGAAACCTCTCAAATTTATCAAAAGACAGTGGGAATATCTTAAAGACAAAATGGAGAATTATCTCCGCCTTAATTGGTATCTTTGTAATAGGATTAGTCATGGGCCTACTCTTAAAGAGTGGTGGAGGTCCCGGTGAGACAACAGTGCCAATTGGTACACCCGACAGCAAGATACGATTCTGGACATGTTCCATGCATCCAAACATTCAGAAGCAACAGCCTGGAAAATGTCCTATCTGCGGGATGAACCTTATTCCGGTTACTTCTACAAGCAAGGACAAAAAAACAGGAGGTATGCGACAGATTGTGATCAGTGATGCCGCTCGTGAATTGATGAATATACAGACTACGCCTGTCGAACGGCGCTACGTAACTGCCGAGGTAAGGATGGTGGGCAAGGTAGATTATGATGAGACCAGACTGGGATACATTACTGCCTGGATATCGGGCCGTTTAGATCGTCTCTATGTAGATTATACGGGCGTGGAGGTAAAGAAAGGCGACCATATGGTATACATTTACAGTCCTGAGCTTTACTCCACACAGGATGAGTTAATCCAGGTCTTGAAACGCGCGCGGGGACAGGAAGATAAGATATCCATTTTTCCTGATGTTGCTGATTTGATTGAACCTGCTAAAGAGCGGCTGAGGCTGTGGGGAATGACTAAAGAGCAGATACAGGAAATTGAGAAAAGTAAAAAACCGTCCGACCATTTAACCGTCTACTCTCCCATGAGCGGAATTGTAATCCAGAAAAACCGTCAGGAAGGAGATTATGTTAATACAGGTGATCGTATTTACACGGTGGCAGACCTGAGCCATGTATGGGTAATGATGGATGCTTATGAATCTGATCTGGTCTGGTTAAGATATGGCCAGGAAATTACTTTCTTAACAGAAACTTATCCAGGTGAGGAGTTTGTCGGGAGAATAGCCTTTATCGATCCGGTACTGAATGATAAAACCCGTACAGTGAGGGTCAGAGTCAATGTGCCCAACCTTTCCGGTAAACTGAAGCCGGAGATGTTTGTGCATGGGATTGTTCGAACGCAGATTTCAACTGGTGGAAGAGTTATAGATCCGCATATGGTTGGAAAATGGATATGCCCAATGCACCCGGAAGTCATAAAAGAATACTCCGGCGTGTGTGACAGTTGCGGTATGCCATTGGTACGGGCTGAGTCACTTGGCTATGTTGCAGTAGATTCTAATGAAGAGCCCAAGCCTTTAGTAATTCCTGTTACAGCCGCATTGGTGACAGGTACCCGGGCAATTGTCTATGTAGAACTTCCAGGTACTGACGAGCCTACTTTCGAAGGACGGGAGATAGTGCTTGGACCACGGGCAGGTGATTACTACCTGGTTCGAAACGGGCTGAAGGAAGGTGAGATAGTAGTTACAAATGGAAACTTCAAGATCGACAGCGCCGTCCAGATACAGGCTAAACCAAGTATGATGACACCAGATGGTGGCGGTGGCGGAGGGCATCATCATGGCGATGGGAGAAAGCCCTCCAAAGCCGGACAGGGGAAAAAGATGGCTCCAAGTAGCGTTCCTGCAGAGTTCCACAGGCAGTTGCAGAAGTTGGAATCGGCTTATAAGGCAATATCAAAGGCTGTCAAATTAAAAGACGTTAGTCTTGTTCGCAGCGAGTTTCACGTTTTTGGGGAAGCCCTCGGTAAAGTGGATGGAGGACTTTTGAGCGGACATCTCCGTATGCTGTGGGATGAGCTTTCTATGCTATTGAATAACGATACCGTGGAAGGCCGTGATGTGAAAAAGTTTACAGATATTGACCGTGTGTTTAAGGTGTTGACAAAGAATATGAGTCGTGTACGTGAACGGTTCGGTACCTCACATGATGCACAAAGACCACAAATATCTCAAAGCCTGGAAGTTCCGGCTGATTTCCAGTTACAACTCGTCAAACTTTGGGAGTCTTATCTATCGCTTCAACAGGCCCTTGCTGGCGACGATTTCTCTCTCG
>JBHHYW010000043.1:0-11582 GCA_046757745.1 Candidatus Scalindua sp. | reverse complement strand
GTACCTGAGTACAGAGTCAAGGCCTTTTTTTTGCATTCCACAAACTTTATTTTGCAATACATTTTCAGTTGCTGACTTTAAAGAACCATACAGAGATCACCTGCATATCCTGATCGACCCTGACCATCCGGACTTCGGCCCAAAGAACAATCAGTTCGTTTTCCTTGCGGGACGTATAGAGCATGGCAGAAAGGAACTTATGAAGAGGTTTACACACGACGCCTTCGGTTCTGTAAATGCATTTGAACATACCACTATATGTGAACAGAGTCATCATATCGCATATCAACAAATTACGAATCAATATAAGAGGGACAAATGGTCCGGCGGCAAGCACCACATGAAACCGGACATATTAAATTCAGAATATGTAATATTCTTTGGGACAGGTGCGTTTGAAGCCAATTTCGGGCCTACAAATATGTCCGAAAAGATAACAAAATCACTGGTAGAGAGAAATTTCAAGTTTGCAGTTGTTGATCCAAGATTATCGAAGACGGCGTCAAAGGCAGAAACATGGATACCGATCAAACCGGGTGCAGATGGAGCCCTCGCCCTTGGGATGATAAGGTGGATAATTGAGAATTGCCGTTATGATATAAGATACCTTGAAAACGCAAACAAGAAGGCGGCGCATGATGACGCCGAACCAACATGGACAAATGCCACATACCTCGTAAAGATTAAAGACGGAATGTCGGAAAAATTACTTCGTGCAAATGGATAGGCATTGGCTGCGAGCACGAATTCGTTGTTTATTACGACGGAAAATTTGCAGCGGTAAACCCCGACGACGATAAGGAGACAATTCATGGAGAACTTTTTGTAGAAGTGACTCATGAAGGAGTGGAACTCAAAAGCGTCTTCACTATGTTAAGAGATAGCGCCCTGAGCTTGAGTATTGACACATATGCGGAGATGTGCGGGTTAGAAAACAAAATCATAACCGATCTTGCGGACGAATTCACGAGGCATGGCAAAAAGGCAGTGGCGGAATTTTACAGGGGGCCAGTACAACACACAAATGGATATTATAATGCGCAGGCTCTTATTACGTTGAATTTCCTGGCAGGAAATCCTGACTGGAAAGGCGGGTTGAGTAAAGGCAGTGGGCACTGGCATGAGTTTGGTGGAAAGAAGGGAAATGTATATGATTTCAAAAAGATGCATCCCGGCAAACTTAAATCTTTTGGTATAAAAATCAGCCGTGAAAAATGCTTTAACGGTCCAGATAGAAATATAAAAAAGATTTATAATTGGTTATAGAAAAGTGATTATCTAGAGCTAAAGAAAAAAATCTTATTGATTGAATACAGGCAGAAATATAAATTTTAATTGTGACACTGCCTGTATGCGTGAGAACTCTTGCGTTATTTTGCTTTCGTCCCTCCCTGGTTCTCCTGAGCTTTTCTGCTGTCAAGGGTTTTTACATGCCGGATTACATAAAATTCCCATAAAACTGGCAAAAAAACTTTATAAATAAAACTATATTTTTACGACTTATCTACAACATGCTTACACCATTTTGGATGCATTTTTACAATATATTGTAAGGAAAATAAAAAAATATACAAAATGTTGTAGTTTTTTCCTTGACAATGGCTATTGTTTTTGTTTAATGATGCAAATAAACTTAAGGTAACTTGATTTGACTTGAATAGATTTGACGAAAGGCAGAACATGAGTAAATGTTTACAAATATATTACAATGAGAAAAGGGATGAAAATATCAAAGGGATGATTCAGGAATTAAAGAAGGCAAAAAATTCTCCGTACTATAGGCGGAGGTCAGATAGTGAGATTGCCCTGATGGTATTGAGCAGAGCGCTTAAAATTGAGGTTAAGAAATATAGAAATAATACCTAGAGAAAATAGTGGTATATAAAAACTAAACGTTTTCTATTAAAATATGGTATTTTTTGTAAAAATAGATGAGTACGGGGGTAAATGTGACCGGAGCCTTCATCTCCGTTACTTCAAGCCTCGCCCTCCCGTGTGCCGTCACAGCGTAATCGGGATTTGCCGTACTCACCCTGACGGGGGTCTTACTCCTTTCCCCCTCGTCGCCTGACGGCAGAAGGGCTTTTTCATCACTTTATGCGAAAAGCCCTTTTTGCCGTCATATATAAACGATTAATTCCACGGAAGCAAATGGATATTAGACCATTAATTAATGTGGGAAATTTGTCTAAAACACAAATTTGAAGGAGGGAAGAAAATTGGCAAAAAAGGCGAGTAAGATACCTAAGGCAAAACCGCCTGTTAAAAAAAAAGCTAAACCAACTTCTAAGAGTAGGAAAAAAGAAGTTAAAAAAGAAAAACCGAAAACAAAAGTAAAAATACAATTAAAGCAAATTGTATAAGGTTTAAGAGTGTTTTTCTCTGACTAAAAACATTAAATACTACGCCAGATGTTCTCTTTCATGCCGGTTTTTGCGCTTATATATATTAACCAAATTTCTTACAGTTCCAAAAGCCCTCATCGCAAATTTATTCCTTCTGGTGCTTCCTACATATATTGATAATATTATTAATACTTCGTAATATGTCAAGTCTAATCTTACAATTAATAATTGACAGATCTTAAATATAATCAATACTAGATTTTGCTTGACTTACTATCTTCAGATTAGTTATATAACCCTTTCAGATTGAAAATAAACCGGTCAGTTCCTATTTCTGTAAGTGTAAGCTTGACAATGCCATATTGTAGAATTTCTTGCGTCTAAAAAAAGGATAATAGAATAATGGACATGCATAATTCGTGGATAGGATTTTCAGTACTAATTTTATTTATAATTGCTTATGCACTTATCGTTTTTGAGGAAAAGATTCATTTAAAGAAATCCAAGCCTATTGTATTGATAGGTTGCCTTATGTGGATGCTTATAGGTATTTATGAAATGAAACATGGGACAGGGCATGAAGGTGGAGCTCACGGTTTTGTTGAACATCTTATTGCAGAGATTGGAGGGTTATTTTTCTTCCTGCTGGTTGCCATGACATATATTAATACTCTGACTTCCTTAAATGTATTTCAGGCTTTGCGAGCCTGGTTGTTGTCTAAAGGGATGGGTTTTAAATCACTATTCTGGACTACAGGAATAATAACATTTTTCCTGTCTCCATTTGCAGACAATTTGACCAGTGCCCTGCTTATGTCAACAGTAGCGCTCGCGGTAAGTGACGGTAACAGGAAGTTTATCGTTCCGTCATTTGTCAGTATCATAGTTGCAGCCAACGCCGGTGGCGCCTGGAGCCCTTTTGGAGATATTACAACACTGATGGTATGGACGTCCGGGAAGGTGGAAACTCTTAAGTTCTGCTATTTGATAGTTCCGTCTGTTGTTAACTGGTTTTTCCCTGCGCTTATTATGAGCTTGTTTCTCCCAAAGGGGAAACCTAATGGAACAAAAGAAGTCATGGCAATGAAACCGGGTGCCAAAAGGTGTATGCTTCTCTTCGCACTAACTATTGCTACAGCAGTCTCTTTTCACCAGTTTCTACACCTGCCTCCTTTTATGGGTATGATGTTCGGTTTAGGATTTCTTATGTTTGCGCAGTATTACATGGAAAAGTGGGGAGAAAAGGCTTTCTTGAAAAAGCTGGGCCTTCCAGAAGAGAGGCGCAAGGTTTCTCGCTATGATTTTTTCAAACAGGTGGAACAGGTAGAATTTGACACCTTGCTCTTTTTCTTTGGAGTTCTAACTGCTGTAGGGGCATTGTCGTATGTTGGTTTCCTCACATTTGTTGGAGGGGAGTTTTATGGATTTATGGGAGATACTTATGCAAACACGGCAGTAGGGATACTTTCTGCTATTGTTGACAATATCCCCATTATGTACGCAGTCTTAAATATGGACCTGACGATGGGATTGGATCAATGGCTCCTCGTAACTTTAACCGCTGGTGTGGGAGGCAGCTTACTGTCGATAGGCTCAGCAGCAGGCGTGGCTGTGATGGGTATCAACCGGGAGAACTACACGTTTATGTCACATCTGAGATGGACACCTGTCATCGCCATTGGTTATGCCGGAAGTATCTTTACCTGGTGGTTAGTAACAATGAGCATGCGATGATGAAAATCTGAATAAACCGGAAAGATATAAAAGACCCTGTTCATAATGAAATGCAACACATAGGGTAGAAGTGAATAAAAGAGGGAAAATCACAATACTTACTTAGTTGTCCCTGAAAAAGTCTCTTTTTCAGATAAAATCAACTTACAGTTTATGTTTATTATTGTCTTAGCTTGCTGACAATAATCTCTGCCTCCAGGAAAATAGACAAAAAAGAAGCGCCGTCAGGAGCTTCCTCATGTTGTGCCCACATCCAGACAAGATAGCATTACTCTATTTCTTCTCCTAAAATGCATAACGGGTGATTGTGATTTATTATCTTCTTAAGGGGTGTTTTGAACAATTCCATCTGTGGTGACTTCAGTTTTGCCTGCATAGTATCCTCCAGTTTTTGAGTGTTTTTGACTATTCCTTGCAATTTTAACATACTCAAAAACGCTTGTCTCGCCTTATTTATATGGGTTAGAGGCTTATTTCAGGGACAACTAATTAATAAGAAATCAAACTCAGTACATTATTTGAAACTAAAATAAAACGTAATAGTTTACCGCACCTGCCAGACAAGTTTTTTGGCAGGTGCGGTAAATTGAACCGTTAAGAAATTTCATTCTGAAATTGTCGAGATCATGCCAGAGGCAGATCCACCTTTGGCGTGACATATTGCCTCGATATTACAAAGTACTCCTTTTTACATCCATGATGGTAAATATTCAATATGATAAAGGTCAATAACCAGCCAGAAGAGCTTTGTCCATGCGGTAGTAATCCTGCGCAGCTTATCCGGATCATCCCTGAGTTCCTCGGCAAACAGGTTAAATAGATATTGATGGATGTACCCCCAAAGGGCGATGTTCAATCTCATCGGTATGTACATTTCCTCCAACCCGAAGGTAGGAACATGTATAGCTCCAACCCATCGAATATGATTTAAAAAGTCTTCGTCAAATTTACACTCCAGTATTCTGAGAAGAAACTTCTGCTGTTTCGCCCTTCGAACGTCAACGTATTTCTTAGCGATCTGCCCTGTTTCATCCCTGAACCACCTGGATAACCATGGATCCTTTATCAGCTTTTCATAATAAATATGGTCAAGGATTGTCTTCAGGTTTGCGGCAATTATCTCTTTCGATTCTTTAATCGCCTCTGTATCCTTATCAGTATAACCCACACATTGAGCCATATACTCAAAGCGCTTTACGATATCCATACTCGTTTCCCTGTGAAGGTCCCATGCCTTTTTAAATTCTGGAATATCTAAAACCGGCGTCGGCTTACCGGAAGATTTTTTCTCTTTTGCCTCCATTGGGTACATCTTCATGTACGCATCTGACATAATCGACATATACTCATTCTCCCTTCTAAAAAAATTAATAATACCTTTAAAAACATAAACTATAATGATTGTTAGATAATAACAGATACACTGTCAAAATCAACAACTTTTTCAAAGAATCATATCTTCTTGATATAACTTGATTTAGTAGATTGTAAGGGATTGACTCGTAAGACAAAAGACATTATTCAAACAAAGACACGGAGAACGTAAAGAAAACCGTATTATTTATAGACCCCCATTATCTGCTATTTTTTTTGACTCATATTTTTCAGATAGTCCTTTATCTTCTTATCCTCTTCTGACGTTATAAACGCACTGTAATCCGCGGGATTATGCATGCCGTCGATTATTTTTACCCACTGTTCAGGGGTATAACCATAGGCGTCAATGTCCGGTAGTACGTGACAGGGAGAACATTTACCCTCGTAAAGCTTCTGACTGACTAGACCCGCTTTTTCCTTATGTAACTCCTCTTTGACCAACTCTTCTTTATGCGAATCCCCTCTGATTAACTCCTCCTTTTGCACATCCTTTGTCACCGTTGTCGCACAGCCTGAAATAATCTGCTGAATAAACAGCAGAAAAACTATCAAAATTGTATATACATTGGAATGTTTCTTCATATTCAATTCTCCTTCCTATAATCATCTATATTAGATGGGGTCATCTCTCTCCAACTTGATGTTCCAAAATTGAATTTCAAGTTCTTAAACTCTTCCCCGTCCATCATTTGACGGAATATATGGCTTTTACGGTGTTACAATTTTGTAGATTGTGGAAATTCTGATGTTTATAATAGTGAGGCTAGAAACTATAATCAAGAGGAAAAACTAATATGGCAAACTCCAAATTAATCAAACCGGGTATCATTCTTTGCCTGTTTTCTCTCTTATTAAACAGCACTCTATTATGCAACTTTTCAAATGCAGAAACTATAACAGGAAGAAATGTACAACATAATCCTTTAATAGAGAAGATAAAACTAGCGATGGATGCAAATTACCGAATGGACTCCGAACGGTCTGAAGATATCTTCAATGAGGCTGTCAATGAATGGCCTGAAGACCCTATGCCATATCTCTTCAAAGGAGGTCTTTACCTCAATAAGTTTCGATATCTCAATGATAATATAGAAGAAGAAAGGGCCAGGCTGAAGGAACAGATACTTTATCTGAACAATAAGGTTATTGACATTGCCCGCAGACGAATTGAGGATGACCCGGATAATGTGCGGGCATATTATTGTATGGGAGGAGCAAATGGCAACCTCGGAAGATTTTATATCCTCAACGGCCAATGGTGGAAGGGTTTCTGGAAAGGCAAAAAAGGGTTTAAGATTCTTGAGAAGATTGTAGAAAAAGACCATAAATATTACGATGCCTATCTTGGCCTTGGCATATATCACTACTTCTCTGCCACCCTGCCCAAAGTCGTAAAGGTCTTGTCATTTCTCCTTGGCGGGCCCAAAGGTGATAAGGAGAAAGGTATCAGGGAACTCAAACTCGTTCGTGATAATGGTACTTTACTGCCAGTCGAAGCCAGAAGGGTACTCCTCAGGGTTTTTCGTTTTGAAAGAGATTGGAATGGCTTTTATCAAACTTCCAAATGGCTTGCGGAACATTATCCGGAAAACTCCTATTTCCAGATACCATACATATACGGACTCACAAAAGAGAGACAATATAGTACCGCTCAACATCAGTTGAGCAAAGTTGATTCACTGCTGGAGAATGATCCATCACGACTACCACTCAGTGTACGAGTAAAATATTACAGATACTCCGGGCTCTTAGATTACAATCTCGGCGAATATTCAGAATCAGTTCAGTCATATCTGAGCGCCATTGATTTAAGCCGCTCTAAGTGGCCGCCCGAAAGGATATGGCCGGAAGACTACTATTACCTTGCTACAGCCTATGCCGGACTGAAAAAAGAAAAAGAGGCATTTAAATATCTGAGAAAAGCTATTATAAAGGATTGGAAAATGGTTGATTTCGAAGAACAACCGGAATGGCAGCCATACAGACACAGCATTACAAACAGAGCCGTTAGCCAGATAAGAGTGGAGGATCCCCGGACAAAAGACGCCGAGGACAAGAAAGAAAAATTAAAATATAGGTGAAAGGATTAGGATTGTTTATACAAGCAAATGACAGTACGAATAATCAATACTACAGGAAAGGTATCTACTTCCTTTTATAAATTTCTCTTCTATGCCCTACTCTTAAAACAACTATATCTTTATCTTCTATATCAAAGATTATTCTGTAATCTCCAATTCTGAATTTGTATGTGCCAAAAGCAAAGTCTGTAAGTTTCTCCGCTTTTTTACATTATTATCAAGACTCTGAATATCCTTGATGGCCCTCTTAGTGTATACAAGCTTAAAGTTCACCTGCCAAAAACCTCTTCATGAGTTTTGACTCGCCCGGCTTTATAATCAGCCCTTGCTTTTCTGATACTGTCCAAATATTCAGGTGAAGTTGCGGCTAAAAGATCCTCAAGGAAGGTTTCTCTCTCCTTTTTTTTCATCTTTTTTATAGCCCTTATAATCTCCGCTGGTTTAAGATCAATTTTTAACGTCTCTAACATTCTCCAACCTCCATTTTTGTCAATTATCCTATTCCTTCAAGATGAATAGGGTGTAAATCTCTCCTTGACTGCACATTATAATAAGTTAAAAGAGAATTGTAGCTGCTGTCTATTGACTGTTATTATAAAAGAGTGGGTTTAATTTGCAACATGGAAATACCAAGAGTATAATAGTGACGCTATTTACTATAATCAAGAGGAAAAATGATAGACAACCCTAACTGGAATCAACCTGAAGGAAGCGCTTACTTTCATCAAATCTCGCAGGATTGCATAAGGAAATTAGTTGAATGTTTGGAAGGTATTGATATAGAGAATATGGATTGTGATATTTGCATTAAAATGCAAGAAATATTATGTGGTGAAATTGAAGATGAAGAGTTCCTTAGTTTTGCTATAGACAATTTAGAGGAGTTATCTTCATATATCATTAACGGAAAATTAAACATCAGGATTCACAGGAATGACGTAGATGAGTTTTGGTTTGATGTAGACGAATAATAACATAGCAATTAAGAAGAAAGGTGGATTCGCTATCGCTTAATCCACCCTACAAATTTCTGGCACTTTTAACTTTTTATGAAACTCAAAAAGCTTCTTAAAGCTTATAGAAGTTAAACATCCATGCACATGAAAACCTTGCTTTCGCAAGGAATCCAGCACTGGAATCCTCCAGAAATGGAGGAAATACTGAGTAGATGAGAAAGAAAAGACTTTTTATTCTAATCGTAATGTTCGCCGTGACAGGCATAGTAACAATGTCAGGGTGTTCACGTAATCAGGAAACACTAACCTGGACAGAAGTGATAAGAGACATCAGAAATAAGTACCCGGATGTTAGACAACTCCGGACGGATGAGTTATATTCATGGCTGACAGGTCCCGAAAGTGAGTCTGTAATCCTAATAGATTCCAGAGCAAAGGAGGAATTTCGCGTAAGCCATATCACCGGAGCAAGGAATATCCCGTATGACAGAGACCCCCTGAAACATCTCACAGATATCAAGCCGGACAGCCCGATTGTCGTCTATTGTTCCGTAGGTTACCGTTCTTCAATTCTGGCAAAGAAATTACAGGATATGTGCTTTACGAAAGTATACAACCTGGAAGGATCAATCTTTAAGTGGGCTAATGAGGATAAGCCGCTTGTGCAAAACCAGACAACAGTTTATAAGGTTCACCCTTATAATGCCCATTGGGGAAGATTACTTGAAAGAAAATATCACGTGAAAACTTCAAATGTCGAGTAAACAACTGAAGCAAAAATATTTTCTTTTTAATTGGTGTGTGATGGGGCAGTAATGAATCTATGCAAGTTATTCTAAATTATTTACTTAAAGATTATTACGTATATGACGATAATTGGATTAATCCAATTTTTCGATTGACAAAGTGGCGTCAGATTGTAGATTGAATTTAGTTGGAAACAAGCTCATCAAAGACTCAGAAAATTTCAATATGTCCTCATTCATAAGTTAAATTTCGTCGGGAAGCGAAGTAAATCTTTGGGATGTGTGCCTTCTTTTAGAGACATAAGTTGCGTGTGTCGCAATCGCACCTAAAGTAACGCTTCTCATTTTTTTATGTACCATTCTCTCTTTTGTTTTATTCCATCCCTTTCTTAAATCCTGCAAATTTCTGCTTTAGGTAATTTTTAATTGTTTTATTCTCTGAAGTATCTACAGAAAGGATTGTAATGAGAAAATGTTTACAAGAACTTGATTGGCTAAAACTGCATTCTCCGCTTTCATCGAGATACAAACGTTTTATCATATTGTGTATATTAGTATGCTTTGTTATAAATATTAATCATTAAAATTTATTTCCAACCCAGCTACAATCCCTTCCCTTCCTTATTAGTTTTTGTCACAACTCCTTCTCTTCCTACCTCTTTTCTCTTTTTAATCAAAGATAGGCATGATGGACTGAGTCATTTGTCATTTTGAAAGATTTTTGACCACGTTTTTGCCCCATTTTCATAAATATGACAGAAAGCGGCATATTTATTGCACACTAATTAAATTAACCTTTATTGATTATTTCATTGAATTATTCTAAAATATTACAGATAATAAATATTATAGAGAAAAAGTATTATTGTTCATCTACCTATGGTAGAAGGAGCTCGGGGGCCGCTCTTAGGAGCGGTCGCTGCTATTATTGTGAACTCTATCTTCATATTTACGCCGTAAATCCCTTCTTTTCCAACTTTCCACATAAAAAGCTGTTATCCAATAAAATATTTCTCTCTTTTTTACTAAAATAAGCGCATAGTTAAAATCTTCAAGCCATATATATGTACGTACGCCTTTGTCCCTTGTGCCCTCATCATATTGCCAAATCTTAACATCTTCGCTTCCAGTGGTTTCTATTAAAGGCTTTGCCCATGGCAAACGCTTAGCTCTAGAATGATCAAAATCCCGCTCACTGGTGTTTCTGACTTCTTTACTAACCACATGCCAGAAACCTTCTTCTTTACCGGAACCGTCCGATTTAATTGTACGATTATAAAATACTCTTAAGCCATTATGATATGTTGTCGTTTGTTTAAAATCACGCGAAAACACACTATACAAACGATCAAGAATTTCTTCCCACGTACCATTTAAATTAAGCATTGGAGGAAGAAACGAAGGAGCATCACACATCACTAGTTCTCCGAGGTGTAAAAACAAATAGATTAAATCTTTTTTCCCATGGAGGACTTGTACGATTTAAATCCTGATCTACATATGATATTATCTTTTGTATTACATTTTCTTTAGCATTATTACCTTCTAGATTGCGGTTACGATAGCTTACTGCCCCTATTAATAAATCAGTAAGTTGGAGTATTTGTGATTCGTGAGAATGTATATTCTGAATATTATTAATCAACTCTCCAGTAAAATCATAAACATTGTTACATAGTACGTCTTTTAACTTTCTAACTTTTTGAGCACTTAAAGTATCTTTAATATCCAGGTAAATATTATAATAATTTGGCTTCTCTAAAATATTACGGAGCATATAGAAATACATCTTATAATAAAATGAGTCATGGCTCCCCTGGTTAAAGTAGTTATGATTCAATTTTGATTTATCGTCTACTACAAGACATCTAAAATTTAAAGGAAATGTTTGGAAAAAATAATCAACCAATTCAAGATAAAAGTCTATGCGAGAATTGGACACCTTAACCCACTTTAATTCTCCACGTGCATTGTGTTTGCTTTTGATTGCACGTATTTGCCTTGAAATTTCCTTTGTTTCTTTCATTGGACACCATATACCGCCAACAACCATAATTGGTTGTTGATCATGTTCAAGGTGACAACTTTCATCACAATATATGTTGAATGTCTCGCTCATTCTATTCCACAATCCCTTTCATTCCTTCTTAGAATTTTCCAATCACCTTTTTCTAATACCTCTTTTAAGATGTTGTTTTAATCTTTTTTCTTCCCTGTGGCGCTTTCTGGGTCAAACTCTTTTATGAAGCTGCAACTGACGTAAAGCCTGCAATTAAACTGACTGTTGTGTCATTAAGGAGTTTAGACGTTTTATCAATCTGCTTACCTTTTGGTACTAAGTCA
>JBHHYW010000042.1:0-11596 GCA_046757745.1 Candidatus Scalindua sp. | reverse complement strand
AGGCAAACAGGCGGAGTGGTCTTTTGGCAGTTGTGTGAGGATCCAGGAGTTTAAGAGAGCCTGCCGCCGCATTTCTGGGATTGGCAAACTGAGGCTCGTCTGTTTCCTCCCGCCTTTCATTCAGTCTCTGAAACTCCTTGTTTGGCAGATAAATCTCACCGCGAATTTCAATAATCGGAGGTATCTCTTTGTCTTTTATGCACAAAAATCTCAAGGGTATGTCCTTTACGGTTCTTAAATTCGCTGTAACATCATCACCCCTGAAACCATTACCTCTTGTAGCGCCGCGCATGAAAATTCCATTTTCATACCACAGAGTAATCGCAATACCATCAATCTTGAGTTCTACGACATATTCTATTTCATCGACATCTTTTAAAATTCGCTTGATTCTTTTGTCAAATTCTCTCAATTCTTCTTCTGAATATGTATTTGCGATGCTAAGCATGGGTATCCTGTGTTCAATAGATGTGAATTCTGAGACAGGTTCACCGCTTACGCGTTGAGTGGGAGAATCCGGGGAGATTAATTGCGGATAGGCACTTTCAAGACTTTCCAGCTCTTTCATCAGTTGATCATATTCATAGTCCGAGATTTCGGGCATATTCTCAACATAATACTTTCCATCGTGGTATCGTATCTTTGCACGAAGATTTTCAATATTTTCAATCACTTTTTTGTTCACACTTATTCTCGTCTTTAATCTGAAAAATGCATAAAATTCAGGTTAAATTGCCAAAATTTACAATCGTGATCTCAAATCGCCAACCTGACCGGGACAGAACCAAAGAGGGGAAAGACACGAATTGGCACGTATATATATCTAACAAAGCTGAGCTTAGCTCTGTATGTTCCATATCGCCCAGGTTGTAAAATGAAAACCTATCTACCTGTGCCGAACACGACAGACAGGCAGCTTTCAAACTTTCCACGGACAAAAAGCGCCGAGGACTTTCCCTTATTAGTACAAAGATTAGGAGGCAGCCTCTCTTTCGAGAGGCGACTGCGTCCGCCCTAGCGGTCATGCCAAAGGCAGATCCGACTGGGCGGAGATTTCAATTCTGGAATCCTCTCGAAAGAGAGGCTGGTCATGTTTATGTAACGAATGATAGTAAAGTTGTTTGATTTGTTATTAAACATTTTTCTTTAACACACCGAAGGTGTGGTAAAATAGTCTATAAGGTGACAATTTTCAATCAAAAAAAGCCTGCCCTTGTGCGATCCGCCCTGCGGTCTGGGCCAGGGCAAGAAATTGTTGACTTAGAGACTGAATAATACACGAGCTTTATGTGAAAGACAAAGATATTTTATTTTCTGCTGTAACTTATTACTATTACACTGAAAAACCTTGACAATAAAATCTGTTTTTTATAGACTTCATAACTTAAAGTTTTGCAAGTATCTAGAATGATTTATAAATCGTACTGAAGGGCAATTTTCTTGACCTGCCTCACATTATCTCCCGCTAGAGCGGGCAAGCTTTTTTTCAGGTAATGGAGTATAGATTCTGGAATGTATTACCCAATTCTTTTTAAATTGATGAAACCTTTAAAATCTTTTGAAACCAAGGAAATTACAAATCATAAACTTTACATTAAGGGGTAGTAATGTTTGGGAAAGATAAAGAGTCAAAAGAATTTTTCGAAGTATTTAAAAAGCCTGGAAAACAAGAGGGTACCAGTTACAGTAGTAAAGAATTTCAAAGAAAACAAGAGAATCCAACCGTTATACCCAGGCCGGTTCCGGAGAGAAATCCGGAAGATACAGATGACGATATAAAAGAAGAAAAACTGGGTTGGATAATGGATACACAGAGTAAGGACAAGTCTCAAACAGTTGACAAAAAGCCCAGGAAATTATTTCTCAATGAAATTATTCTTAAACAGGAAACAGTTATTTTTGGTGCATTAGGCGCTGTATTTTTATCATTAGCCTGCTTTTTTGTGGGCTATAAGATTGGCCACAAAAATGTATTAGAACCTGAGGTACTACAGGAATCTGTTGCGCATTCCAAGTTGGATGGAATAATTAAAAGTGTACCGAAGGGCAGGGAGATAAAAGCTGTGGATTTATCATTGAAGCAGGCTCCAATTGTTACAGCTAAGCAAGGAACAGTTACGCAAGAACATGTTGTTAAGTGGACACTTCAAATTATATCTTATAGCAATACTAAACAACACGTGAAACAGGCTACTAATTTAGCAAAAGCTATCAAAGATATGACAGGTTATAATACATTCGTGGCAAAAAGAGGAAGCGAGATCGTTGTATGTGCAGGTAAATTTAATTTAAAGGATAGTAGTGAACTAAAAGAGGCTCTAAAGGGAATTAGCAAATTAGAATACGAAGGAAAGAAGCAATTTGCAAGCAGCTATCCAATTCAAATAAGATAAGGGAGAAAGGGCAATGAGTATTGACAAAAGTCTTGTATCAAAGGGTAAATTGGTCAGACATAGAAGTGTCCTCACAAGGCCGGAACGTATCAAGCATTTGGCTGATGAGGGTTTGTGGGATGAAAAGAAATCTGTGTATGGCTTGCCAAAGGTAAAAACTATAAAGGTTAAAAAGAAGGCAAAGGCTGCAAAAGAGAAAACCGAAGAAACTGCCGCTGATGCTACTGCGGCAGCCGCCACAACAGGTGGCAAAGAAAAGGAAAAAGGAAAGGCTTCCTGATGATCGCCGATCGAATGCAGGGGTTTGAAGCATCTGGAATAAGAAAGGTGTTCGATCTGGCACAAAAGATTAAGAATCCGGTCAACCTCAGCATTGGGCAACCGGATTTTGACATTCCTGAAGAGGTAAAAAAAGAAGCTGTCAAGGCAATAGAACGGGGTTTTAACAGGTATACCATAACACAGGGTATACCTGAGCTTAGCGAAAAGATCTTGGGAAAAGCAAGAAATGAAAACGGTATTAAGGCCAAAGACATAATGATAACTTCAGGGGTTGCCGGAGCCTTAACACTTGCGTTTCTGGTTCTCATAAACCCCGGAGATGAAGTCCTTGTGCCGGACCCATACTTTGTGTCATTTAAGCATCTTGTAAACTTGTGTGGCGGCAAGATAAAATTTATTGACACATACCCTGATTTTGAGATCACCCCTGAGCGTATCTCATCCCACATAAGTCCACGCACTAAAATCCTCATTATAAACAGCCCGTCCAACCCCACAGGTGTCGTCTGTAAACCACAACACCTTAAAGACATTTGTGACATTGCGGACAAACACAATCTGATAATTATTTCAGATGAAATATATAAAGAGTTCATTTATGAAATAGAATATCAAAGTATCGGAAAATATTACGAAAATACAGTGACCTGCGGTGGTTTCTCAAAATCACACGCAATGACAGGATGGAGATTAGGCAGTGCAATTGGTCCTGCAAAGATTATTGACGAAATGATGAAACTTCAGCAGTATACGTATATCTGTGCTCCCTCATTTGCGCAGGTAGCCGGAGTAAAGGCCATGGATATTAGCATGAATATGTATATAGAAGATTACAAAATGAAACGTGACTTTGTTTGTGACGGTCTTAAGGAACGCTACGAACTAACCAAGCCTGATGGCGCCTTCTATATCTTTCCTCAAGTACCATGTGGTACTGATGAGGAATTCGTCACTGAGGCAATAAAACACGATTTGCTAATCATACCCGGCAGCGTGTTTTCTGAAAAGAAAACTCATTTCAGGGTATCTTATGCCGCATCGTTAGAAACCCTGGAGAGAGGGGTTGAAATACTAAACTCCCTGGTCTAGGTTGACAGGAATTTTCGTTTTGAGTCTTTGAAAGTCAGGCCTTACGCCCGAATACCCGCCTGCCCGGCTCTGCCGTTAGACATCTCGACATGCATCAGGCTGTGTGGCGATTGTCATCCCGAACTTGTTTCGGGATCTCTAATGTTGCGAAATCATTGAAATTATTAGATTCTGAAATAAATCCAGAATGACAAATCATGTATTTTGGCTATTGTGACACAGCCTGTATTCTGACGGGGACGGGTAAGTAGAAATGGAAATCCCTCATACAACAAACATATATGTTCAGTAAAATCTTACGTCCATTGACTGATCTGGTTCGCCATATTCTGTCAAAGCCTGATGAAAGAGGCGATCTGACATCTGATTTGTTTCGTCTTAAGATAAGGGGCAGGGTAAGACAGCTTATAAAGGATAACAACGGTTTTTTACTCGATATTGGTTGTGGAGAGGGGCTCTTATTTGAAACCCTCTTGGCAAAGGAGAATATGCTCAGGTGTGTCGGAGTCGATACGGAACATGAGATGTTGGAGACGGCCAATGAGCGGTTCCAGAAGATGGAATCGCATAGCCTGAGTTTTTTGAAGGCTCATGCACAGAATCTACCCTTTCTTGACAAATCTATAGATATTGCAATTTGCATAAATACATTTTACAATTTCCATACTAAAGATGATGTTGTAGAAGCGCTCGAAGAGATGGAAAGAGTATGTAAACGGGACGGTTCTATAATATTCGATGTCCGCAATAATATAAATCCACTTGTTTATTTCAGTTTCAAATTTGTGTGGCTGTACGATACTCAAGTAACTTTAAATGCATATTCATTGAATGAACTAACTACAGTCCTGACCTCCAGGGGCATGGTAATAAAGGAGATACTGCCTATAGGTTTTCCAATAACAATGTTCGCACCCATAATTCTGGTGAAAGCAGGATATCGCTAATTGGGTGTTTAGCGCATTAACATCTACAAAATTTTTCTATATCTTACAAATATTATTTTTGTAAGATATAAGAAGATTTTAAAATTTCTTTATCCTGTTTTCATAGGAATAAATTAGTTACGTATCAAAAAATAATACGACTGATTATGCCAAAAATTAAGTTAACAAAAAAATTACTTCAAGGTGAGGCAAGAAAGTTTGCACAGGCTGAATCTTCCCATGATGAATCATCTTTATTTGGAGTGACCGACAGAAAGGCTGTTGGTACTTATTTGGAGCATAAATTTCAAAAATATTTGAAGACAAAGTATGATTACGTTGAAGGGTCATCGGCAAGAGGGATAGATTTTCCCAAGTTATTAGTTGATATGAAAGTAACAAGTATAAAGCAACCTCAATCATCTTGTCCCTTCAAATCAGCAAAACAAAAGATTTTTGGCTTGGGTTATTCACTAATTATTTTTGTATACGAGAAAAAAGATAATAATAAAAATAGAACTGGTCGTCTTGATATCAAACATGCGATATTTGTTGAACAACATCGTACTGCGGATTTCCAAACAACATCTGGACTTAAAAAAATATTAGAAAATGATGGTAATTTGGATGATATCTTTGCTTTTTTGAAGAACGATTAATTCCATCTGATGAAATTCAAGCAAGGAATTTAGCAGAAGAAGTTTTAAGCAACCCTCCTGAGATTGGTTATCTTACAATTTCAAATGCTTTACAATGGCGACTTCAATACAGTCGTGTAATTCAGGAAGCTGGAAATATAAAAGGAATTATAAAGGTTAAGTAATGGTAGGTAAAAGAAGAATAGAATTTGGAGATTTTCAAACTCCTCTTGAGTTAGCGGAAAAGATAACAAGTTTTTTAGAGGAAATATTTCCAGCCCCATCTATCTTAGTTGAACCTACTTGCGGAAATGGTTCTTTTATTAAAGCCAGTATGCGGGAATGGGGAAGCAAATGTAAGTATTATGGATTTGATATCAATGAAGATTATATCAATGCCTTAAAGTCCTCTATTAAAAGTAACGGTAATTTATTTTTAAGTGTTAACAACTTCTTTATTTTTGATTGGGCTAAATTCTTTCATAAACACGATAATGTATTAGTAATAGGTAATCCTCCATGGGTTACTAGTTCTGTACTCGGTTTGTTAAGAAGTAATAACCTTCCAAAGAAAAGTAATTTTCAGCAGCTTGGAGGATTTGCAGCTAAAACTGGTAAAGCCAATTTTGACATTGCAGAATGGATGCTGATAAAACTGATAGAAAGTTTGCAAGGTTGTACTGCACGGATAGCAATGCTATGCAAAACAGCAGTGGCCAGAAAGGTTTTGAAGCATTTCTGGCGTATTGATGCTCAAGTTGCTGACAGCTCTATCCATTTGATTGATGCGAAGCGGCATTTCGACGTTTCTGTTGATGCTTGTTTATTCATCACTTGTATAAACCCTGAAAAGAAATCAAAAGATGCCTACACTTTCAATAATTTATCTTTTGAAAAAAAATTAAACCATTTTGGAATATATGCTAAAGAATTAGTAGCTGATTTAGATGGTTTCAGAAGATATCGTAAAGTTGATGGGCTTGAGTACTATAAATGGCGATCTGGAATTAAACATGATGCTGCAAAAGTTATGGAGTTAACAAGAGAAGGAGATAAATATATAAATGGTTTTGGAGAACTTGCAGAAATTGAAAACAAGTATATATATCCACTACTAAAATCATCAGATATTGGCAATAGCCGTCTTATACCAAGGAAATATGTAGTAGTTACTCAAAAAACTGTAAGAGATAATACGGAGGCATTAAAGATAAAGGCGCCAAAGACGTGGTCTTATTTAGAACGTTATGCAAATATTTTAGATAGACGAAAAAGTATTATATATGAAAAGCGATCTCGGTTTTCTGTTTTCGGTATAGGAAGTTATAGCTTTACTGCATGGAAGGTTTGTATTTCCGGCCTTTATAAAGATATTCATTTTTGTGCAATTGGGAAGTATGATGGAAAACCAATCATGGTTGATGACACTTGTTATTTCATTCCATGCAATTCAGAGGAAGAAGCATCATTTATTTCTCATCAACTAAATTCAAGTGTGTGTTTAAAGTTCCTTAAGTCGTTAATCTTTTTTGATGCCAAGAGGCCTGTTAATATCGATATTTTAAGAAGGGTAGACCTTAAAAAACTTTCTAAAATTAATGGAACCATGAGTGAAGCATTGAAATATTTAAGCCATGCCGAAGTTTCACACACAAAGCAATTAACTATGGTTTTTGAAAAAACAAAAAAATACCTAACAAAACGCTAATCGTTTCTCGCTAAGCTACCTTACCTTGAGCATGACCTTCACAACGGCCAACTATCATTAGCATCGAATTTAGTAAACTCTGCAAGAAACAAATTTATATCTGTTTCTGTACGCAATTAAAAGGAGATGGTATTACATTGTTAAGAAAGATTCCCACAACGGCGGTTCCATTATCAATATTTGAGGTGCTTAGTGGATTCAAGTCATTCTTTGGAAATAGGTCCTATATAAAAGAGTTCGAATCCAACTTTGCAAGGTACATGGGGTCAAACCACGCTTTTTCATTTAATTGTTGTACTGCCTCGATATATATATTTCTAAAGGCAATTAAAAGACTTTCAAATAAGCAGGAGGTAGTGATACCCGCTTATACCGTTCCTACCCTTGTCCTTCCAATACGAAAAGCCGGCCTGATACCGGTACTTTGTGAAAGTTCTTTAGATACCTTCACAATGGATTTTGAACGTCTACCTGACGCCATTAATGATAACACTTTGTGTGTTATGCCGATATGTCATTTCGGCTTTCCTTATGAGATAGATTTGCCGTTGAAGCTTGCCAGAGAGAATGGATTCTTCGTTTTAGAAGATACTGCACAGGCTCCCGGGGCAACATTAAATGGTAAAAAGGTTGGGACGCTGGGCGATGCCGGATGCTTCAGCTTATGCAGAGGCAAAAATTTTTCTACTTTTAGCGGCGGCATGCTTGTAACAAACTCAGATAAACTTGCAAAAATCATAAAAGAAGAGAGGGATTTAATTCCGGAGCAGAGCTTTTCATTTAGGATAAAGATTCCATTTATCCTGACAGCATATTCATTAGTAACAAGGCCTCTGATATATGGTTCATTCAATAAATTAATTTCTAAATTTAAACATACAACAGTACACGACAGTTTTGAGTCAAAACTATATTCTAATTTTCAGGCAGTAATCGGGTTAAGCCTCCTTGATAAGCTTGATAAATTTAATACAATAAGACTAAAGAAAGGCATGACTCTCTATAAGGCATTAAAAGATAATGCACACATAATATTGCCGAAGATAGCAGAAAACAGTACTCCTGTTTTCAACCACCTCCCCGTTGTGTTTAAAGAAACAGAGACTATGGAAAATGTGCAGGCAAAACTCTGGGAAAGGGGAATTGACACAGGGAGGATGTATTTGAAGCCGGTGCATCATTTATATGACCTTGGGTATGACAGTCGGAAAGAATTGTTTCCAAAAGCGCTTTATATTGCCGAGAGGTTAATAACAGTCCCCTCACATCCTTATCTTGATGATAACTTTATTGAGACAATTATAAATGTGTTTAAGTCAATTTGATTTATAGTATATATGTGGATTCGGCCTCCGGCCTTAATCCACCCTACATATAAGCAAATGTATGGTACGGCGTAGGGTGGATTAAGCGAAGCGAATCCACCTTTTTTATCTGCAAGTAAATTGGAATGCACCTTAAAATAAAAGGCTAACGTAGGAGCGAACGGCCGTTTGCCTCTACTCCAAAAGATTTAAAATGGGATTTCCTATACTATCAAGATATTTACTGAAAAAGATTATAAAAATTATGGTATGTATCTATGCAACTTATACAGGATACCAATATATCAGCCGGAATAAGATTAACAAGAGGGGATTGACAATCCTGACGTATCATAGCATCAGTAACGAAATCGCACCTGATGAAACAGTTACGCCTGAAGATTTTGAGAAACAACTGCAGTATATAGAAGAAAATTATAAGGTAATTTCCCTGGAAAAAGCTATAGAGTTTTTACAAACGGATATCGAAAAAGCTTCCAGTTCAATAGTAATTACCTTCGATGACGGATACAGTGATAATTATTACAACGCTTATCCTCTGCTAAAAAAGCATAATTTTCCGGCAACGATATTTCTGATAAGTAGTTTTATCAATAATAATGGAGGCAAATATCTTTCTCCGTCTCAAATACATGAAATGAAAAATAACAACATTTCATTTGGTTCGCATACTATCTCTCATCAAATACTGACAAATTTAATAAAAGAAGAAATTGTAAGGGAAATCAGAGGCTCTAAAGGTATGTTAGAATCACAACTCGGACAGAGAATAAACTTTTTTGCCTATCCTGTTGGCACAAGGGTAGATTTTAATGACGAAATAGTGGAAGTTGTTAAAGCATGTAAGTACTCATGCGCCTGTTCAAACATGTACGGTATGAATGGTAAGAATGTTGACATTTTTGCGCTCAAGAGAATTGGTATTGAGACGACCGACAATTTTTTTATATTTAGGAAGAAATTGAATGGTGCATTGAATATTATGTCGTTCAAGGACACAGGATTTTTTCAGCGATTTCAAAGGATATTTTTCCCACTATAATCAGGGGAGATAAGTTTTGTACATCCTTGGCATTGGCGGCCACACATTGGATTCCGCCGCTTCCTTAGTAAAAGATGGAGAGTTAATCGCAGCCGTAGAGGAGGAGCGGTTTACACGAAGAAAGCATGAAAGCGGTATGCCATATAGGGCAATAGATTACTGTCTGAAGAAGGCAGGCATAACATTAAAAAATATTGACCACATAGGCTTCAGTTATAAACCATGGTTAAGGATATCTAAAAGGATACCGTATAGAATATTCAAAATCCCTAAAGCTCCTTTTTATTCTGTTGGTTATATAGTTGATGAGATTAATAGTGCAGGCCATTACCTTTCTGAATTAAGACATCTTAAACAAAGTAACAACACAAAGATACATTTTGTTGAGCATCATCTGGCTCATGCGGCAAGCGCCTTCTTCGTTTCACCATTTGAAGAGGCAGCAATACTGACCCTGGATTATATGGGCGAATGGGCGAGTACCTTAATGGGTAAAGGCACCGGAAACCATATAGAAAAGATAAAGGAGATTAAATTTCCGCATTCCCTGGGAATCCTCTATGCCGCAGTAACAAAATATCTTGGATTTCAGCATGGAAATGACGAATACAAGGTGATGGGGCTTGCATCATATGGTAAGCCGGAATACATTGATATCTTTAAAGATATGGTCAAATTATTGCCTGATGGGGAGTACAGGATGAATTCGGATTATTTCACATACTGGGCAAGTGCAGGTTCAAGAGAAGGTTTTATGTCAAAGAAATTTATTGATGCATGCGGGCCGATTAGAAATAAGGGACAGGAGATTGGAGAGAGGCATATGAACATTGCGGCAAGTCTACAGAAAATCCTGGAAGATACCACCTTGCATATTGCCGGTTACCTTCATAAGGAAACAGGTGCAAAGAATTTGTGTATTGCCGGTGGTGTAGGCTTAAACTGTTCAATGAACTATAGACTATTGCAGGATTCTCCTTTTGAATCTGTCTTTGTACAGCCTTCAGCACATGACGCAGGCACATCACTAGGCAGCGCTTATTATATTTATAACACTATATTGAGGGAGAGCAGATGTTTTGTTCTCAATCATGCCTACTGGGGGCCCGAATTTTCAAATGAGGAAATAAAGGCCGATCTAGACCTTGATAAGTTGAAGTACACTTACCATCAGGATATTGCAAAAAAGTGTGCTGAATTAATCAACGATGGAAAGATTATCGGATGGTTTCAGGGAAGGGCGGAATGGGGACCTCGCGCATTGGGCAATAGAAGTATTCTGGCAAACGCAACAAGAGACGATATGCAGGATATCGTCAACAAGTATGTAAAACACAGGGAGGATTTTCGTCCCTTTGCACCTGCAGTATTGAAAGAATCGGCTGAAGATTTTTTTGACTTTGACCAGGAGTCACCTTTTATGCTCTTTATCTGCGATGTTAAGCCGGAAAAGAGAAGGCTGATTCCCGCTGTTACCCATACAGACGGAACAGCAAGGATTCAAACGGTTGATCGCAGGCATAACAAACTCTTCTATGACGTTATTAAGAACTTTGGAGAGATTAGCGGCATCCCTGTTGTGCTGAATACTTCATTTAATGTGGCAGGAGAACCGATAGTTACTACGCCAAAAGAGGCCATTCGCTGCTTTTTCTCAACCGGTATAGATTGTTTAATAATGGGAAGCTACCTGCTGAAAAAAGATGATTCAACTACGTAATTTAAAAAGAAACCTTGCTCACTCAATTACACAGCCCAGTTACGCATGGAAGGCATTTAAACAGCGTTTGCTTTCCTATTTAACATATAAGGTTTGTGACGGCTACAGTTATTACCCGGAAACAATTGATTTGTTTCTGACTTACAGGTGCAATCTTAGATGTAAGATGTGCGGCCAATGGGGTGTGGCCGGTACATCCAAAGATATGTCGCCTGAAGAATTGAAGGCTGAACTGTCACTCGATGAAATATATGAAATCATAAATAACCTGAAAACATTCAACCCAAATGTGACACTTTTTGGCGGCGAGCCATTAATGTATTCTAATTGGGAAAAGGTCGTTTCCCGTATCAAAAAAGATGGTATGCGCTGCAATATAATTACAAATGGAATATTATTGGAAAAGTATATGGATTCAATAATTGATCTGGGTGTTGACGAGATTATCTTTTCACTGGATGGTCCCCGTGAGG
>JBHHYW010000041.1:0-11852 GCA_046757745.1 Candidatus Scalindua sp. | reverse complement strand
GATGATAGCACAACCCCGGAATATAGATTCCGTTATTCTTCGCTGCCATAAAGATATTAGTACCTTTAGCAGCAGTCACGTTCTTACCATCAATTTTAAGCGTTATATCACTCATTTTATTGCCATAAAATTACACTTATCATAACACAGATTACACTCTATACATTTTTCCTTATCAATAAAGGCTACTTCATCTTTCGATCCGGATATTGCATCTACCGGGCAATTTCTGATGCAAAGCGTACACTTTGTACACTTGTCAGGAACAACCGTATACTTATGGAGTGCAACACATGATGCAGTCGGACAATCTTTATCACGAATGTGTGCTATGTATTCATCACGGAAATACCTGAGAGTTGATACTACGGGGTTTGGCGCTGATTGTCCTAATCCACAAAGAGACATTGTGTTAATCTCATCACTCATTTTCTCTAATGTCTCCAGGTCTTCTTCTTTACCTTCTCCCTGAGTAATCCTGATAAGGATGTCCAGCATAAGAGTAGTTCCAACTCTGCAGGGAGGACATTTACCACAGGATTCGGTTGCACAGAAATCAAGGAAAAATCTTGCCATATCAACCATACACGTGGTTTCATCTACCACAACAAGGCTCCCAGACCCCATCATCGCTCCAGCTTCAATCAGCGATTCAAAATCTATGGGTTTATCAAGATATGTTTCCGGCAGACAACCGCCTGAAGGCCCTCCTATCTGTACGGCCTTGAATTTTTTCTTTTTCGGAATCCCGCCGCCGATATCAAAGACAATCTCTCTTATAGTTATGCCCATCGGAACCTCGATAAGGCCTGTATTCTTTACATTTCCCGTAAGCGCAAAAATCTTTGTACCTTTACTCTTCTTAGTACCGATCTTTGAATACCATTTCGCACCCCTATTAATAATAACGGGAACATTAGCAAATGTTTCAACATTGTTCAAACATGTTGGCTTGTCCCATAAACCTGCTTCCACTGATTGTGGCGGCCTTGTTCTGGGCATGCCGCGTTTACCTTCGATAGAGTATTGCAGTGCAGTTGACTCGCCACATACGAAAGCACCCGCACCCTCTTTTACAATAAGATCAAGGCTATAACCACTGCCTAAAATATTCTCACCCAAAAAACCATATTCCTTCGCCTGCTTAATTGCAATGTGTAATCGTTCGACAGCAAGTGGGTACTCCGCACGTACATATATATATCCTTTCGTGGCGCCTATTGCATATCCCCCTATAACCATGCCTTCCAGCAGTGCATGAGGATCTCCCTCCATAATACTTCTGTCCATAAATGCCCCGGGATCGCCTTCATCTCCATTACATATGATAAATTTTTCATCAGCATCATATTTAGCACATGACTCCCATTTCCAGCCAGTCTCAAAACCACCACCACCACGACCTCTAAGGCCTGCTTTGCTTACCTCGTCTATCACTTCTTTGGTAGTCATATTTTTCAGCACTTTACCAAGCGCTTTGTATCCGCCTTTTATAATATATTCATCTATGTTTTCAGGATCGATCACCCCGCAGTTACCAAGGATTAGTCTTTGCTGGGTCTCATGAAATTTATGATAACTATCCTTTGCCAACCACTTTTTCACGGGTGTATTATTTACAAGGTGATCTTCCACAATCTGAGGTACCATGTCGGCCGTAACTCTCTCGTAAGTAAGAGCCTTCTTACCCGGAACAGTAATATCAACCAGAACATCTCTGGCACACAAGCCCCTACAACCTGTTTTTGCGGTTTTGCAAACACGTTTCCCTATGGCGGTGTCCAGTTTCTTGCTTTTAATTACCTTCTCAAACTTTTCAAAGACTTTATCGCCTCCTGCAGCTATTCCACCTGTTCCCAGGCAAACAGAAATTACTGATCCTTTGCCATTTCCACTGCTCTTGGCTTTTGTTTTAGTTTTTTTAGTTTTTGTTCTGCCAACCATTCTATCTTTCCGAAAATTAATACATCGTTAACATCATTTACGTACGCTCAAGACTTTGCGTATCCATCCAGAACATCTACAAATTTATCCGGAGACAGGGTACCATGCACATCCTTGTCAATTACAACAACCGGGGCTATTCCACATGCGCCAAGACAAGATACTTCTTCAAGGGTAAACATCCTGTCCGCTGTAGTTTCATTCGGATTTATCTTAAACCTATCTATAACCTTGGCAGAAAGGCTTTTGGCCTTCTTGACATGACATGCCGTTCCGCAACATACTTTAATTATATGTTTTCCACGCGGCTTCAAATGAAACTGTGAATAAAACGTTGCGACTCCGACAATTTCGCTAAGGCTCATATTCAATCTTTCTGAAACAAGATTAATGACAGACTCCTGTAAATAGCCATATTCGTTTTGGATATATTGTAAAACAGGGATTAAACATCCATCTACACCCTTATACTTATCCAGTATTTTTTTCGCAAAAGACAAGTCTACGGTTTCTTCTTGTACAGATTTCTTTTTTGCTTTACCCATTATTTCAATCTCTAAAATATTTAACGGTCAATTTCGCCTAAGACAATATCCAGGCTTCCAATTACAGCAACTACATCAGCAAGTAAACGGCCTTCAACCATTTTTTGAAGGCCCTCTAAATTAACAAAAGAAGGCGGCCTGATTTTTATCCTGTAAGGATACTTTGACCCATCACTGACTATGTAAAAACCCAATTCGCCCTTGGGAGCTTCAACACAAGTATATACTTCACCAGCAGGAGGGCAAATACCTTCAGTTACTATCTTAAAATGATGTATCAGCGCCTCCATACTTTTCTTAAGGTTTTCTTTCTTGGGCAATGCAACATCAGGAATATCTGCAATATAGTCACCTTTGGGTATAGTATCCATAGCCTGACGCACAATTTCATTACTTTGACGCATCTCTTCCATTCTAACAATATAACGGTCGTATACGTCACCGGACTGACCTACAGGAACTATAAAATCCATTTCATCATATGATGAATATGGCTCAGATTTTCTTATGTCCCACTTAACTCCAGAACCCCTGATACTAGGGCCGCTTAATCCATAATTTATTGCATCTTCGGCAGAAATCACTCCAACATCTTTAGTCCTCATTAACCATATCTTGTTTTTTGTCAGGAGAGTTTCATAATCCTTTAATCTGGCGGGAAAATCATTAACAAATTCTCTTACCTTTTCAACAAAACCATCAGGCAAATCTCTGGCAACACCTCCTATCCTGACGTATGAAAGGTTCATTCGCGCACCGGCTGCCATTTCGAATATATCGTTAAGGGTTTCCCTTTCCCGGAAACAATAAAAAAAGACAGTCATTGCTCCTATGTCAAGTGCATGAGTTGCAAGCCATAAAAGGTGTGACGATATCCTTGTGAGTTCACACAAAATTATCCTTATATACTGAGACCGCTTTGGAGCTTCTATATTCAACAATTTCTCTACGGCCTGGACATAGCCCAGATTATTAGACATAGGCGCCAGATAATCCAAACGGTCTGTAAGGGTGATAAACTGATGGTATGTTTTATGTTCAGCAAGTTTTTCCACACCACGGTGAAGAAACCCGATATGAGGCGTAACCTTAACTACAGTTTCTCCATCTAGTTCCAGAATGAGCCTCAAAACACCGTGCGTACTCGGATGCTGAGGGCCCATATTGATAGACATTACCTGTTGGGTTGTTGCTGCCGTCATTCTTTCCCTTTTCTATAAACTTCCCTGAGAGAATTTGGTTGCCTGCCTTTAAGAGGATAATCTTTTCTCAAAGGGTAGCCTTCAAAACCCTGAGGCGTTAATATCCTTTCTAAATTCGGGTGCCCCTTAAAGATTATACCAAACATATCGTATGCTTCTCTTTCGTGCCAGTCTGCTGTCTTCCACACATTTGTAACTGTATCAATACTTGCATTTGAAGCTGGTATCTCCACCTTAAGTCTTAACCTGTGATTCTTCTTTAAAGAATAGAGGTGATAAACCACTTCAAAGGTATCACTGCTGTCAAGACACGATTTGTCTACACCACATAAATCTGATAGATAGTCAAAATCTGATGCTTTATCATCACAGAGAGATTTAGCAACTTTTCCAATAGAGTCCTTATCTATCGATACCGTTATTTCACCTCTGAACGTTTTCACCTTTGTTACAGCATTCGGGAACTTCTTTTTTAGGTTTTTTACTATTGTACTCACTTCAGCCATAGCTATTTTATTACCTTCAGTTTATGTGTCGGAATCTCAAAACATGCCTAATGAATATGTAGTGGCAATTCTTGAATTGTTTCTGTTCAGTCATCCAAGACAGATTCTTTGCTTATTTTCTTCTGTATTTCCATTACTGCGTGAATCAGCGCCTCCGGTCGTGGAGGACATCCTGGTAAATAGACATCAACAGGGATAATTTCGTCCACACCCTGGACAGTAGCATATGTATCAAAAATGCCTCCGGAAGATGCGCACGCACCCATTGCAATTACCCATTTCGGCTCAGGCATTTGATCGTAAATTTTCCTTGTCACAGCGGCCATTTTATAAGTAACGGTACCGGCAATAATCATCAAGTCCGACTGGCGCGGCGAAAACCTGAATACTTCAGCCCCAAATCTGGCCAGATCATATCTGGGAGCTACGGTTGCCATCATTTCTATTGCACAGCATGCTAAACCAAAAGGCATTGGCCAAAGCGCATTCTTTCTTGACCAGTTTACTACTTTGTCGATAGTTGTAGTAAGTATGGTATCACCAAAAGCCGTCTCTATTCCCATTCAAAACCACCTCTTTTCCAGATATAAACATAGCCAACAAGCAATATGATTATGAATATTGTCATTTCAATTAAGCCGAATAGCGCCAAAGATTTATACGCTACCGCCCAAGGATACAGAAACACCACCTCAATATCAAATACAACAAACATCATTGCAATGATATAAAATTTTACAGAAAACCTCTCTCTGGCAGAGCCTATCGGCTCTACACCACACTCGTATGGGGAAAGCTTTTCTTCGGTTGGTTTGTAGCGGCCTATAAGGGCAGAAATTATGATGTTAGAAATGGCAAAACCCATTACTACTAAAAGTAGAATCAGGATTGGAAGGTAGCTTATTAGCATTTAATATATATGAATATCTAAATTAGTTATATATAATGTGCACCAAAATTCTATCAAAGTTGTGGATTATTATCAAAAATAGCAAATTAGTCAACAAAAAATAATTTTTTTATGTTGCCACAAGTTTTAGGTTTAGAGACAATTTCTCCTGAAATTTATCAGTTTTGGCCTTCTCAACTATGAAATTCAGCGTTCAGAAACTGTCTTTTTGAAAACTTCCAGTGCATAATCAATATCCGATCTATTCAAATCCTTATGCGTGACCATTCTTCCATAATCTTTCTCAAGATAGACCACATAAACTCCTTCCTTGCCTACATTTTCTACAAATTCCCTACAGCACAGTTTTGGTAATCCATATCTGAAGCAGACAATGTTCGTTTGCACTGTTTTCAGTTTGATACTAAAACCTTCAATTTTCACCAGGCCATTGGCAAGATATCTTGCATTGTCATGGTCTTCTGCCAATCTATTAATCATTTCCTCTAACGAAACTATACCGCAAGCCGCCAGAATTCCTGACTGCCTCATGCTCCCGCCCAGCATTTTTCTCCTGCGTCGTGCTTCTTTTATAAATTCCTTTGTACCTGCAATGATAGAACCGACAGGAGATGCCAGCCCCTTCGAAAGGCAAAACATAATCGAATCACAATCCCCTGCCAACTCAGCAACATCCACACCCTGAAAGATTGCAGAATTAAATATCCTCGCACCATCTATATGAAGATGCAAACCGTATCGCTTAGCAATCTTATAAATCTTAGCAGTTTCTTCAGGCGTAACAACCGTTCCACCTGCCAGGTTGTTGGTATTTTCCAATACTATGAGTGAAGTCCTGGGGAATCGTATGTCGTCCAGATTAATGAGTGACTCAAGTTCTTCTAAATTTAAATGACCTGTTTCATCTGCATCCAATGGACATATTGTTGCTCCTGTTAGCGCAGATGTATTCCCGGACACCATCGTGTTTATATGCGCTCTCCTGTCACATATCAAACCATCACCAGGCTTTGCATGTACCGTTATTGCGATAAGGTTTCCCATGGTACCACTGGGAACAAACAAGGCGTCTTCTTTGCCCAATCTCTCGGCAGCCATTTTTTCAAATCGGTTGGTAGTAGGATCTTCACCAAAACCATCATCTCCTACTTCAGCATCTTTCATGGCCTGCCGCATCTTTAATGTAGGCAAGGTAACTGTATCACTTCGCAAATCTACAATGCGCATTATTCTTCTTTTTCGCCCTCCCCAAAATGCTGATCAACCTCTTTGCTTTCCTCATCAAAATGACGGCTGACTTCTGCTTCTTCTTCGTAATACCGCGCAACCGCTTTTTCACCTTCAACAACTTCTCTGGCCAAATCCATATAATCCTGTGTGCCACGACTATCAGGGGCATACCGCGTAATTGGCTGGTTGGAAATAGGGCATTCCGCAAGTTGCGTACTCTCTCTTATAATAGACTTAAACAACTTATCATGGAACTTTTCCTTAATCTTTTCCACTATCTTATTGCTTAAATTTGTTCTTACATCAAACATACACGCGATTATGCCTGTAACTTCAAGTGCAGGGTTCAGTGTGTCCTTAACCAGATTTACTGTATTGATCAATGTAACCAGGCCATTCAGGGCCAGTACCTTTGTTTCCAGAGGTATAATAACCTCCTTTACCGCTGACAATGCGTTGACAGTAAGTAGCCCAAGTGAAGGGGGACAATCCAGAATAATGTAATCAAATTGATTTATTAAAGGAGATATGCTTTTTTTAAGTATGGTATCGTTCTCCAATCTGTTTGCCAATGTTCTTTCTATTGCAGCCAGAGTCACGTTAGACGGAACAACCCACATATTTTCTATACTTGTTTCGTATAAGATTTCTTTTATAGGTAAGTTATCATTAAACACATTAAACATGGACCTATGCAACTCGATAATATTTATGCCCATCCATGAACTTGAATTGCCCTGAGGATCGAGATCTATTAAAGCCACTTTCTTGCCCAGGTCTGCCAGACAAGCTCCAAGGTTTACGGCTGTAGTAGTTTTGCCAACGCCACCCTTTTGATTTATTAATGCTATAGTTCGCACCTAAACCCCTTTTACTGTTTCATGTATCATGAAATGATCATATTATGAATTGGTGACGCAAAACATTGGGAGCAAGTAAACACTCTAAAAAAGATAAATATGTGAGGTATCTATTTTCTGATCTCTGGAAATGCTCTTCGTCATTCTCACTTCAACTCGACAAAGAATTCCTGGAGAATCTTGCGGATATGCCAAATCATGTGCATCTGACTACCAAATAACACTGGCACTTTTTTTATGTAATTCTCTATCATTGCTGACAAGTGAACTTTCTGTTAACAATGCTGTAGCGAGTATAAGTCTGTCATGAACTTCCAATCCTTTTATAGTCTTTGCAATTGTTAATACTTGTGTATCAAAAGAAATAATCTGATAGTTGCTACTTTCCTCAAGTGCCAACAAGAGCTTATTAAATGATAAATTCACTCGTTCTTTCTCTATCAAGTGAAGAGTTTCCATCAAAACTATTATGGGTATGTAAATGATATACGCATCTTCCGCTTCTTTAATGGTTTTTAAGGCTTTTTTTGACAATTTGCCATTCAACCCTTTATCCACATACCATATGAGTGTATGAGTGTCTAAGGTTATTTCCATATCTTCCTGGCTCCCTTCAGATCCTTATCTGTTACTTTACTACCGATGGTAATGCCTTGTAGTGAGGTATGTTTCTTTGTCCCTGGTTTTTGTGTGCCGTTAAAATATTCCCTTAAGGCATCCTCTGAGACAAACCACCTGGTACCGGCTTTTCTTGCCCTGAGCTTGCCTTGTCTAATATACGCCCTTAAGGTGTGTGTAGTAAGTCCCAGCGCCTTTGTCAGCTCTTGCAATGAATATAATTTTAATTCTCCTAATTGAACCGGCATTAATCTCCCCTCTCTCCTTACAAAATCTCTTTGATATACTAAGTCTCCTACTGTAGTACCGCACACAACTTACACTTGATAAATCTGCCAAATTGTACCATGAAATCTTCTTTTAACAATATATTTTTTACGTTTACTTGATTGTATTGGAATATCCTCACAGGCAGGCGCTTACAAAATGAATACTGAAGGATCATATAATATCCCAATTCTTGAAATATTGAATTTTTGAATTTCTGAATCGCAAATTATATTTAAGGAACTAATACAGCGATGTAAGGCAGGTTTCTGTATTTATTGTCAAAATCAAGGCCGTAACCAACGACAAACTTATTCTCAACCTCAAAACAACAATAATCCGGTACTATTTCAACTTCCCTCCGTGCCTCTTTGTTAAGGAGCACACATACTTTAACCGACTTGGGATTATGCCCCTTGATCACCTGTACAATCATGGAAAGAGTTTTACCGGTATCCAGTATGTCATCCACAATCAGGACATGTTCATCCTTTATATTCAGGCTGATATTGTTAAATATATCTGTCTCTGCAGTTGGAATGGTAGTAACCCCGATATAAGTATTTGCCCTGACAGTATCAATCTTGACAGGTAAAGGAATGTGCCGGATCAAGTCTGAAAAGAATATGAGACTGCCGTTAAGAACACCAATTATGGTCAGCCCTTTATGCTCGTAATCTGCGGTAATTCTTTGCGCCAGATCGCTGACTTTGTGCTCGATTTCAGTTTCAGTGATTATTACTTCTCCAATACCATTTTTCATAAATATTTATTGAATGGCGAAACGTATGACTGCTTACGCGTTTCATTATTCCGGCACGATCCACTGCTGCCTTGATGGCCTCCTGAAGGCCGGACTTCAGAATGTGGTGCCGTCACTTAATCTTAAAGTGAGGGTAGACTCTCAGATTTTTAGCAGGGAAAACATATTGCCAGCGAAACCCCCGGCAAGCATTCGGATACTTTCTTGTCAACGCTTTTGGAAGATGAACTTCACCGAACCCCTGTTCCGGATTCCGCTCATGAATTTTTCTCACCTTTTCAACATGCTGGCGTAGTTCTTCCTGAATCGATTTGGGAAATAATATGGTTCGAACCTTTCCACCCTTGGCAGCACACACATATACTAAATTTCGATCAAAATCAAGATTCTGAACCCGTAAACGGATACATTCCATGAGCCGGAGTCCACAACCGTACAGCATCCTGGCCATTAATAGAAGAACCCTCTGCATATGGACAAAAACGCGCTGAACTTCATGTTTAGACATAACAACCGGCGGACAGAGCTGTTTCTTTGCCCTGACCCGGTTCGATATCCTCAGCAACAGGCATATCGAGAACATGCATGTACAGGAAGGCAACAGCATTCAATGCCTGCCGCTGAGTTGATGCCGAGACATTTCGATCTATAGCCAGATGGCTCAAAAATACCTCTATCTCCGTTTTTCCCATCTCACTGGGATGTTTTTTGCATTTATGAAACTTAATGTATTGCTCAATCCATTCACAATATGTTTGCTCTGTGCGATAGGCGTAATGGTGATATCGCAATACCTGGCGAACCTGATCCATAAGTTTTAAATTGGGGCCTGGCCTGAATTTCCCCTTGTTATACATGATATATTTTATTAGCATAAAAACATGGAAAATTCAATTATTAATCTTCCATGTTTTTTGTTTAATATTAAAAATAGATTGATATTTTCAGTTGTATAAAGGCAATATATATAAAATTTTCCATCTATTTTGACTGTTAAACCAAAAAAATTAAAACTCATGGATGCTAATTTTCCGGAAGGCACATTTAAAGAGTATTTAGACTCACATAAATTTGAGTATCAAGAAAACTTTATTGTGGGCTCTCAAGCAAATCCCAGAGATGTTGATTTTTTTATAACTTCGCCAAATGGTGAAGTTTACGTAGACGTAAAAGGAGATAAGAGATTCACGTGAAGAATGCATTGAGATAGACGCCTATTTACATATACGTGAAGATATAAAAGATATAAGAAGTAAGTTCAAGGAAAATAGACCTTTCTAGCCGGTGCTTCTTGTTTCAATGAATCTTTCAACAAATTTTTTACCGGTTTGACTGTAGCGCAAGCCATGTTGGGTAATATTGGTGTCGAATTTAATGCGAGTACAAACAGCATTACAAAGACATTGCATCATCTCCCAAAGGGCAACGCCGCGCTAACCCAAAAGAAACATAATACCATTTCAGGGATTTTCGTCTACGATCTTTCTAATCATGGGCATGTCTTATTTATTAACCCATATGCAGAAAATACAATTTCACTGAACTTTTTTCCTGATGTTAAAGAAGTACGGGTTGCCAAAAATGCAGATCAAGAAGAATTAAAAAAACTATCCAATATTATGTTTTGGAATACTAATTTTAAATGAAGAGGTTTAACAAGCGCATGAAGCCAACCACCGACAACTATGCGGTTTAATATTTATAGAGGCTTGCCGCTTCAAGCCTCTATTGCAATCAATACGTACAGGTGGTGGTTGCTTATGCGTGACGTTAGGCGGAGAAACGCCCTCACTGTTATGAATTATGAAGGTGCTTATGTCAGATAATAATCCATTTAGAATAGAGGCATTAAACTGTGACGTAATCTAAAGAATTCCCTATAATTTCATATCCCTATTTTCTCCAAAAATCATTTAGGCCATTTTTAACTTGCAACTTCACTTTTCACATCCTTATAATTTCATATCTAAAGAAATATGAGAATCTAATGAAATTACCAAATGTTCAAAATGCTGAAATTCCGAGTGAAAAGATTATGGACTATCTGCTCTCAAGTTCGAGCAGAGCAGGAAAAGCAAAAGCCAAATTTTTTATGTCATTCGGATTTGTTAGAGAAAAATGGGAGGAAGTAGTAAAATCATTGATTCTCCACGCAGAAGAAAATGAGATTTCTGGTATTAAACGTACAATATTTGGCACTAAATACATTATCGACGGATTCATGAAATCTCCCGATGGTTCTTTATTGAATGTACGCACGGTGTGGTTTATAGATGATGATGGAGATTTTCCTAGATTCGTTACTGCTCATCCATTAAAAAAGGAGAAAAAATGATTAAAGAATTAGATGATGTTATTCTTACTACCGATGTTCCAGAACACGGTCTATTAGCTGGAGATATCGGAACTGTCGTGTTGATTCATAAAAAAGGGGCTGGTTATGAAGTCGAATTTACAGCTACCGATGGTTCAATGTTAGCGGTGGTTACATTACTAGCCAACCAGGTCCGGCCTACTGATGCCAAAGAGATTGCACATTCAAGATTAATTACACAAACATGACATATCGGTGCGATAGAAGAGGCTAAGGAACTAGCGTAAGGAAGAATAGGTTATTAACAGTCTAATCGTTATGAAAATACTATAAAGAATTTACATAGCGTCATAGCCTAACAATCGCGGGGAATGGGTCATGTCTTGAATAGTGAATAGTAATAGTTATGATTAAAAGCCTGACAAATCAGTGGAGCCAATCCCTCCGCCATTTGTGATTCGATTATTTATAGGCTCTTTGTTTATCTTGTTTTTATCTATTATTTTGGTTGCAAAACGGGGTAGCTCACCTCAGACGTCGCAAAGAGTTAATTTGTGAAATTGCCAATTTTTCTTTTTGTTGCATTGGTAGACCTGATTCTGGCTTTTATATCTTCCACTCGTTCTTCTGGCCTTCAAGTATCTCCATGTCACTGCAGATTTCGGAGATTACGTCATCAAATAATACAGCCTG
>JBHHYW010000040.1:0-11963 GCA_046757745.1 Candidatus Scalindua sp. | reverse complement strand
AAGAGAAGGCCTGTTCTTTTTTCCAGCACGGCTATTATCATAGCAACTCTGTTATAGTCTGCGCCACTTACTTTACGTTCTGGCGTACCGAAACTTGACATGGTTACAAGCGCCTGCACTTCTACAAGCAGGGTTCTTGTACCCTCAATACAAGAGATAATCGAAGACCCTGAGACCAGGTTTTGTGTTCTGGAGAGGAATATTTCCGAAGGATCACTAACCTCCCTGAGTCCGCTGTTACGCATCTCGAAAATGCCTATCTCATTTGTAGGTCCGAAGCGATTCTTTACTGCCCTTAATATCCTGAATGACATGAATTTTTCACCTTCAAAGTACAGTACTGTATCGACCAAATGTTCTAACACTTTGGGACCGGCAATTACTCCTTGTTTTGTAACATGTCCCACTAAAAAAACGGAAGATTCAGTTTTTTTTGATGTTTGAATTAGTTCATTAGCGCATTGCCTTACTTGTGAAACTGTTCCCGGAGAGGATTCAAGAACCGGCTTAAACATAGCCTGTACTGAGTCAATTATGACAAGTTTAGGGCCTATTTTTCTGATGTGTTCAAGAATAACATCTAAATTGTTTTCTGCAATCAAAAAAATATTCTTAGACGATACATTGAGTCTGTCTGCTCGTAATTTTATTTGTGCGGTTGATTCTTCCCCTGTTACGTACAAGGATACGCAACCTTGCTCACTAAATTTTTGACATATTTGTAACAGGAGGGTTGATTTCCCTATTCCAGGTGTGCCACCAACCAAAACTGCAGAGCCTGCCACAATACCACCGCCAAGAATTCTATCAAACTCTTCAATGTTGGTATTAGTCCGAAGCTTACTTACCGTTTTTACGTCTGATATGCAGGTAGGATGCTCTATATCATATTCTGGAAATGTGTGAGTATATCTAGATTCGTATTTTTCTTCTGTCATTGAATCCCACTCTTCACAACCGGAACATCTACCTACCCATCTACTGGTTTTCCATCCACATTCCGAGCAAACATAAACAGTACTTGGTTTTGTCATCATATAACTTCATTTTAGTGTTTTTCATAATTATCACAAGATAGTGGTGTTCTTGCAAGCAATAAAAAAGGGGCTCGAAAGCCCCTTTTTAAATATGTACTCAATTTGTTATATTACTAACCAATTATTATTTGCTGCTCGAATCGCTGGTTATTAGTTCTTCCTTTATCGTTGTCTCTTCAAAAACCAGTTTTCCTTCCCTCAATTTTACCTTGATTGAATCATTATCTTTGAACCTTCCCCTGAGTATTTCTTCAGAAAGAGGATCTTCTATTAAATTTTCTATGGTCCTATGAAGCGGTCTTGCGCCATAATTTGGTTTAAAGCTTTTACCTATAAGAAAATCAGTTGCTTCCTTGGTTATCGAAAGCGTTATTTTATAGTTGTTAAGCCTCTCACGTATACTTTCCAGTTCGATCTCTACAATCTTTCCCAGGTCGTCCTTTGTAAGATCTCTAAATACGGCAATATCGCTAATCCTGTTGATGAACTCCGGGCGAAAATGCTTTTCAACCGCTTGTAATAGTTGCTCGCGAATAGATTCATAAGACTGCTCTCCAGATGTTTTCTTGAACCCTAACGAGGCGGTGTTTTTAATTATGTCTCCGCCAATGTTTGAAGTCATTATAATAATTACGTTACGAAAGTCAATATGACGTCCAAAACTGTCTGTTAATTTTCCTTCCTCCAGAACCTGTAACAACATATTAAATACGTCTGAATGTGCTTTTTCGATTTCATCAAGGAGTACTACGGCGTAGGGGCGTCTTCGTATTTTCTCCGTTAACTGCCCTCCTTCCTCAAAACCAACATAACCTGGAGGAGCGCCTATTAGTCTTGATACATTATGTTTTTCCATGTATTCAGACATATCTATTTGAATCAATGAATCTTCATCTCCGAATAAAGACTTAGCCAGGGCCTTTGAGAGAAGAGTTTTCCCAACTCCTGATGGGCCTATAAATATGAAGCTGGCACTTGGCCTGTTTGGGTTCTGTAGGCCTGCCCTTGACCTTCTGACGGCCTTTGCTACTGCGTTAATAGCATTATCTTGTCCTATTACTGTTTTACAAAGTTCGTTCTCTATATCGAGTAATTTCTTTGCTTCTTTTGCCTCCATACGTTTGAGCGGTATGCCGGTCATGGTTGAAACTACTTCTGTGATAACCGCTTCATCTACAGTTCCGTCTATCTCCGTACATTTCTCCCGCCATTCTTTTTCTACGTCACCCTTTTTCTTTTTTAATTTGTCCGCTTTATCTCTCAGCTTTGCTGCTCTCTCAAAATCCTGTAACGCCACGGATTTATCTTTTTCCTTTTCGAGATGCTCTATTTCTTTCTCTATATGCCTTAAATCAGGAGGATGCGTAGTTGCCTTTAATCTTACACGCGCACCCGCTTCATCAATAACGTCTATTGCCTTATCAGGTAAGAATCTTCCAGTGATATATCTTATTGCATATTCTGTAGCAAATTTTAATGCTTCATCAGTTATTTGAACCTTATGATGCGCTTCATATCTATCCCTTAAACCTTTTAAAATTTCAACGGTTTCTTCCTTAGAAGGCTGGTCAACAATTATTGTTTGAAATCTTCTTTCGAGCGCACCGTCTTTCTCAACGTATTTCCTGTATTCGTCAAGAGTAGTCGCGCCAATACACTGTATTTCCCCTCTGGAAAGAGCGGGCTTTAAGACATTAGATGCATCGATTGCTCCTTCTGCCCCTCCTGCCCCTACTAATGTATGCAGCTCATCTATGAAGAGGATTATATTTTTTGCTCTACGAACCTCTCCCATTACGGCTTTAATTCTCTCTTCGAATTGGCCCCGGTATTTTGTTCCCGCAACCATCATCGCCAAATCTAAAGCAACTATTCTTTTATCATGCAAAAGCGCCGGAACCGCTCCCCCCACCACCGCCTGCGCTAATCCTTCCACTATTGCAGTTTTTCCAACACCTGCTTCCCCCAGCAAAACAGGGTTGTTCTTTGTTCTACGACTTAGAACCTGAATCAAACGTTCAATAACTAACTGTCTGCCTATTACGGGATCCAGATCCTGATCCTTTGCCTGTTGTGTTAAATCTCGACCAAAGGAGTCAAGGGCAGGAGTCTTTGACTTACCTCTTTTTTCTCCTTTGCCTTTAGGTCCTTGTGTTGTTTCCGCACCTAGAAGCTCGATTACTTCCTCTCTTACACCTTCCAATTTTACGCCTAAATTCAACAATACCTGCGCAGCAACACCCTCTTGCTCCCTGAGTAACCCAAGTAGTTGATGTTCAGTGCCTATATAGTTATGCCCCATGGCCTTTGCTTCTTCCATGGCATATTCTAATACTTTTTTTACCCTTGGAGTGAAAGGCAATTGTCCAACTGAGACCAGGTCAGGCCCTGATTGAACTATCTTTTCTATTTCCATGCGTATCTTTTTCAAATCGATATCTAAATTTTGTAAGACATTTGCGGCTACGCCACTACCTTCTTTTACCAAACCAAGTAAAATATGTTCTGTTCCTATATATTCGTGGTTGAATCTTTTCGCTTCCTCTCTTGCAAGAGCCATTACCTTCCTTGCCCTATCGGTAAATTTGTCAAACATTTTTGGCCACCTTTTTTTATAAACCGTCAAGCCTCTTTCTTACATAAGAGGCTCTTATAATATTTCTTTGAGTAGAATCCAGTTCACAGCCCTGCAATTTCTGCAAATGCCCTGGAAGTGTCAGGACAAAGAGTTCATTAAGGGTTTGCATCTCGATATCATCTATCAAACCAATGTTAACACCCATGCGTACCTGTGAAAGTAACTGTAATATTTCCTCAGAGGTAATCATTCGAGCGGCCTTAAGCATACCGTAAGAGCGCCAAACTCTATCTTCCAGCTGGTCCTTGCTTTCTAAAACTAAAGCCTTTCTGGCCATCCTTTCATAGCTTGTAATGCGTGGCATCACGCTTTCAATTATGGATATTATTTCCTTCTCAGATTTTCCTAATGCAAACTGATTTGAGATTTGATACAAATCTCCAGAGACTTTAGTACTCTCTCCATATAGGCCTCTAACTACCAATCCGAGTTTTCCTACAGCATTGAAAACCTTTTCAATGTGCTTTGTCATAGCAAGTGCCGGGAGATGCACCATTACAGAAACCCGCATGCCTGTACCAACATTTGTCGGACATGCAGTCAGATATCCAAACCTTGCAGAAAAAGCAAAATTTAAGCTTTTTCCCAGGATATTGTCAATCTCATCAGTTGTTTCCCATGTATTTTTCAGCTCGAAACCAGAGCGGATTACCTGGATCCTGAGATGGTCTTCTTCGTTTATCATCAAGCTAATAGTTTCTGATTTTCCGAATGCAACACCTCTTTCTCCTTCGCCCTCAGCATGTTCTTTGCTAATCAGGTGTCTTTCAACCAAGAGTAACTTGTCAATGGAAGTCGCATTGTTCAAATTTACATAAGATATATCTTTTGCTATATTGCTTTCGATTATAGTCTTTCTAAGTAAGGATTCTATTTCCTTTCTTTGTTTTAAATTAGAGCGGGAAAGGAAAGGAAATCCGGTAATATTTCTTGCCAAACGGATTCTGCTACTTATTACAATATCAGATTCCTTGCCGGTACCCCTAAGCCACTCACCCGTTTTGTCCGAAAGATCTCTAATCTCCATCTTCAACATTTCCTGAAAGTTCGTAAATTTTATCTCTTAATTCAGCAGCTTTTTCATAATCTTCTTTTTCTACTGCTTCATTTAATTCCTTACGTAATTGTATCAATTCATTTTTCTTGATAATTTCTACACCAGCATTTGCAGGTACTTTTCCCACATGTTGAGAACTGCCATGCATCCTTTCGATAAGAGGTAAAAGCCCTTTCTTGAATACATTATAATCCATGGGGCAGCCCAGACGGCCTTGAGTCCTGAATTCCAGATAAGAAAGGCCGCATACAGGACAAGTCGTTTTTGACATTTCTCTTATTTCTGGAGATACCTGGTTAATAAGACTTGTTAAAATATCAGATGGGGAAGGGGCTTTAGGGAAATGATTTGTAACATTTTGAGCACAATCTTCGCAGAAATGCCTCTCTTTCTTCTCATTATCCACGATCTCGGTGAGATGTACTGTTGCCAGCTTTTTATTACATGATTCACATTTCATTATATGCATCTCCTTGAAGTTTTCATTTTTTTGTCCATTTTAATATTTCCATAACCTTTCCAAGAGAAGTCTTTCCTTGAGATATTTCTTCACGGATCCTGTTTTCTTTTTCCAGCCAATCCATTGCGTGATTAGCCATTTCTTTTGCTTCACGCCTTGGTATGACAATTAAACCGTCACTGTCGCCAATTATCCAATCGCCATTATTTATTGTAATCCCTGAAATATTTAATGGTATGCCTATCTCGCCAAAACCTTTTGGCTCTCCTGCATTTGGCATTACCAGTTTTGCAAATGTAGGGAACTTTAATTTTCTGATCTCGCTACTATCTCGAACTGCACCGTTTACGACAACCCCCCCAAGTTTTTTCTGTATAGCACTATGTGTTGCAAGCTCTCCCCATACGGCAGGGCCTACACCTCCGGAATCAATAACTATTATGTTTCCTTTTTCAGCCCTATCTATTGCCTCAACTGTTTTTGCCCAGTCGCCAGGGTATGTTCGGACAGTTACTGCCTGTCCGGCCATCTTAGTTTCCAAACTTATACATTTAAGACCAGTGATTCCTTTGAGACGATGGCTGCCGTCTGATATATTTGCGGTTGAAACCTTCTCTAATATTTCGTGTATGTTGTCGTCTGCTACCCTTTTAAAGAAATCTGCAGCTATCCGCTTACGATTTGATATAGCTTTTCTTAAATTAGTAGTAGCGGTTCTTATGTCGGTTGCCTTGCTAATGGCACCACCTACCACTATAATTTTTGCTCCCGCATTTATTGCATCGACTGCCGTTTCAGAATTAATTCCCCCTGCAACAGCAACAGGAATTTTGACTTTTGAGCAAATTTTAGAAAGTTTTTTAAAGGGATCATCCCCCAGCATTTGCTCGTCTATAGCTGTATGGACACCTATAAAGTCGGCTCCCCATTCCTCAACATCTATTGCGCGCTCGACACAATCTGCAACTCCAAGAAAGTCAACTTCTATTTTTATTCCGTAATTTTTTCCTGCACTTATACACTCCTTTATAGTTGAGTCCGACGCGCTACCCATAACGACTGCGATATCTGCCCCTGCCTTAGCGGCCGTTTCCATTTCCAGGCGGCCTGCGTCCATTGTTTTCATGTCAGCAACTATCGTTGTTGTTGGAAACTCTTTCCGAAGTGCCCTGACAGAATCCAACCCTTCGCTCTTAATCAGGGGGGTACCCGCCTCAACCCATTCAACCCCTGCATCAACCGCTTCCCTGGCTACTTTAACAGCGCGTCTTAAGTTTATAAAATCTAAAGCTAATTGGAGAATAGGAGTGTCTAAATTAATATTCACTTATGACTTGTAAAAGAACGGCTTATACGTAATATGCAGCTGCACAATTTTCAGACTCCCATGTTTTTACTTTAGTAATGAGTATTTCTGGAGGTAACTTTTCGCTTAAGTTATCATATATCACCTTTGAAACATTTTCCGTAGTGGGATTCTCTTGATTAAATTCTTCGAGTTCATTTAAATAAGAATGATCAAAACGAGAAAGTATTTCTTCGAGTGTTTTTTTTACAATCTTAAAATCCATGACCATGCCTAACCCGTTAAGCTTCTGAGAATTAAGCGTTACTTCTACCTTCCAGTTATGGCCATGTAGCTTTTCACATTCTCCCTCGTAATCCCGTAAATTATGAGCGCCTGCAAATGTTTTGTGTACAACTAACTCATACATATTAAATTTAATGCATAATACTACTTATCGGTAGTAACAGGTAATTCCTTAGTTAGTAATTAATTCTACTTTGCTTAATATGAAAGTCAAGCGTTTTTCTGAAGCAAGGAAGCCATTAAAAAGGTAGTTTAGACGGAAACCAATTTTATTATAAAACCCTCAACGATGCAGCTAAAAACAATATTACAAAGACCAATACAAGGGCAATTACCTGTAATATCTTCTTGTGAACTGGAGGTTGGATTAAGCAGGAACAATCTTCTTCAGTCTTCTTTTCCTTGATCAAAAAGGCATTTACGCCATAAATTATAAAGAGGCAGATGGCCAGCATAACCTTAATGCGTATAGCAGTTTTATATCCTGTGCTCAGGTCTGCTTCCCCATCTGTCATTATACCATCAACCGAATTAAGAATTCCAGTAACAATAAGCACCCCTATTAATATCCCAACGTAAATACGAAATCTTTCATGAATATCATTTGCAAATGGACCTATCCCGGAAACCGATGAGCTTCTTCCCAACACCGGTCGCAGTATCACTACAAGAAAGATCATTCCCCCTGCTAAGAGGGCTGCCGCAGAAAGATGAAGCCAGTGGTTAACCAAAATCAAGTTATCAAGTAACATTTTACCCCTCCGATAATTTTACGATTAGAATTCTTCAAAACTATCTCCTCACAAACAACATTTTGTTATTATAAGATATAGTGAAATTTGTATTAAAAATCAAAGAGTTTTTGTGCTTTATGATAATATTAAATTTATAATCCTTAAAACCTTTGCGAGATAGATTGCATTTGATTTTCACCAAAACGGATGCTAGAATCACTCACAGACGATTTACTCAATCACAATTGGTAAAACATAAGTTTAAATCACAAAGACATTAAACGTGAATGCAACTTCGCAAAGCTTGTCTGATAGCTATACAAAGAAATGGCTGCAAGTATTGACATATTAAACGGTTAAATTTTGAAAGCTCACCATACTGAGCGAAATCGCAGGATATACCTTAGAAAAATGAAGATATTAATATCAGACAATCTTCCGGACATATGTAAAACTATTCTGAAAAATGCGGACCTCCATGTTACAACAAAGACAGATTTTACTCCGGGAGAATTGAAAAAAAAGATAGGTAAATATGACGGCTTAATTATCCGAAGCAGTACCCAATGTACTTCGGAAATTATCGAATACGCGGTTAAACTTCGTGCAATATGCCGAGCCGGTGTCGGGATTGACAACGTCGATGTGCCTGCTGCTACAAAGAAGGGGATTATCGTAATGAATACCCCTGGAGGTAACACAACATCAACTGCGGAGCATACAATTACACTTCTTTTAGCTTTATCAAGGAATATACCACAGGCCTGTAATTCTGTTCGTGAGGGAAAATGGGAACGTAAAAAATTTATGGGTACTCAAGTTTCCGGAAAAACACTTGGAGTAATTGGGTTGGGCAAGGTCGGTAAAGAAGTCGCAAAACGTGCTATAGCGCTGGAGATGAAGGTGTTGGGATATGATCCCTTTGTTTCTAATCAAATAATTCCAAAGTTGAATGTCCAACTCGTTAAGAATCTTGACGACATTTATAAACAAGCTGATTATATAACATTACATATTCCATTAATTAACGACACAAAAAACCTGATTTCCAGTCGTGAGTTTGCTTTAATGAAAGATGGTGTAAGAATAATAAACTGTGCACGGGGCGGCATACTTTCAGAAGATGCGCTTTATAACGCACTTGTAAGTGGCAAGGTAGCTGGAGCTGCGATTGACGTCTTTGAAAAAGAACCACCGGAAGGTAATAAGCTGTTGGCACTTGACAATGTTCTTCCGACTCCGCATCTTGGAGCTCTGACAGAGGAAGCCCAGTATGCCGTTGCCAGGGATGCAGCTGAACAGATGGCAGATGCATTAAAGGACAATAATATACGAAATGCGGTTAACATGCCTGTGCAAGGCCCGGAAGAACTGCAACAGCTTAAACCTTATATAATATTAACAGAGAAAATGGGCGCACTCTTAATCCAGCTCGTAAAGGGCGGGATAAAATCCATAGATATACAATTCAGTGGTGACATTTCTAAAGATAATACACATCCTTTGACGGATAGTCTGTTGGCAGGAATGTTGAAACATGTTTTAGATGAGGACGTAAATATCATTAATGCCCGCATACTGGCTGATGAAAGGGGAATAAAAATTAATGAAATAATAAGCAGTAAAACCGAGGACTATACGAACCTTATTTTTGCCAGGACATACACAGATTACAGTGAAAGCTCAGTCTCAGGCACCATATTTAAAAATAACGAACCTAAAATAGAGACAATAAATGATTATCGCGTGGACATGGACCCGATTGGTCATGTCCTGATCTTGTTTGGACAGGATAAACCAGGTTTGATAGGGGACATAGGTAAGATGCTGGGAGATCAAGATGTAAATATAGGACACATGACGTTTGGCAGGAAAGAGACTGGCGGAGTAGCGATGATAGTCGTAAATGTTGATGCAGTAGTTTCCCGGGAAACCCTATTGTCAATAGAAAAAATGAATTGTATTGATTCGGCATATATGTTGAAATTCTAAGTAATTAAAGAGATTACATGCATTGAATACTTTGAATCAGCAGGGAGAAAATTCTCACACTTTTTTATCTGAGTTTCAAATGCAGTAAAACCCCAATAATTTCCGCAGCGAATGAAACAATGTACATAGCTTACCGTTCTAAATTTGTCAAATTGTATTAAAATGAAGGAATATACATATGACCATAGAAAAGTGGGATCCGTGGCAGGAACTTGCACGATTACAAAAGGAAGTGAATGAATTGTTCAGTAATTTCTTCGATCGTTTTTCATCAACAAAAGAAATATCTTTTGCACCGCAGATAGATATGTACGAAACGGAAAAAGAGGTTGTTCTCAATGTTGCGCTTCCGGGTACACTTCAGGAAGACATTGATATATCTTTGGAGGAAGATGTTTTATATATCAGGGGTGAAAGGACTGACCCACATAGGACAATTGCCGGTCCACGACATATTGAAGAATTGTGTTACGGATATTTTGAAAGACAGGTACAATTGCCAGCCAAGTGTTTTGGCGAGAAAATTGAGGCAAACTATTCTGAAGGAATTCTTAATATACGAATCATTAAAAAGGTATAAGTATGGTGTACGGTAATGTCAAAGAACGTGACTACTATGAAGTATTAGGGGTAAGTAAAAGTGCAACCAATGATGAGCTGAAGAAAGCATACAGAAGACTGGCCCTCAAATACCATCCGGACAAAAATCCGGGTGATAAGGGAGCTGAGCGAAAGTTCAAGGAAGCCGCAAACGCCTACGAAGTGCTCAGTAATTCTGAGAAAAGGAAGATGTACGACTTACGGGGGCATGCAGGGCTTGAGGATATGGGATTTCATGGTTTTGAAAGCAGTTCTGATATATTCAGTAGTTTCGGGGATATATTTGGAGATATATTTGGTAAACGTTTTTATCGGGAAAGAACCGGCCCACAGAGGGGTTCAGATCTTAGATATGACATGACAATCTCGTTTATTGATGCAGCGTTGGGGTGCGAGAAACAGCTTAGATTTACTAAGAATGAAGCATGTGAAGCATGCAAGGGAACGGGCGCCAGGAACGGAGCATCGACTGTTTGTTCACAATGTAACGGTACCGGACACATAAGCAGGCAACAAAAACCTGTTGGAGGGTTTTTTACCATTAGCAATCCATGTCCTAATTGTAATGGTTCCGGAAGGAAGATTGATAAACCATGTAATAATTGTAATGGTGAAGGACGGACATCTAAAACCAGATCTTTATCAGTTAAGATACCTGCAGGTATCAGGGACGGCGCCACATTAAGGCTTTCAGGTCAGGGTGAAGCTGGTATCAGGGCTGGAGTCGCCGGTGATTTGTTTATATGTGTTAAGATAGCGTCACATCCCTATTTTGAGAGAAGGGGCCTGGATATTCAGTATGATGCAAAGATTCCTTTTACTAAAGCTGCTTTAGGCGGCGAAATAGAAGTCCCAACCTTAAGGGGGAAGGCAACGCTAAAGATACCGAGGTGCACACAATCTAATCAAACCTTAAGGATGACAGGTCAAGGGGTTAAAACTAAAGAAGGGAAAAAGGGTAACCAATTAGTAAAAATAATAATAGATATTCCAAAGGAGCTATCCGCACAACAGGAAGAACTTCTAAAAGAGCTAGACAAGCTTGATGGCGGTTAAAGTTCTGCTAAAAATAACCATGGAAAGAACAAAAGAGCGTTATGAAAGTTTTAAAATAGGCCAAAAACATTAAAGTATGGAGCGTTCTATGCGATAAAATATGTATTGCCTCTTTGTTGTTCAAAAGGGATAAGTATCTAACCTGTTCATCGGACAGGCTTTAATACATAAAACAACACTCGACATTTTCTATTTGCCTTGACACACATAAAATAACATCTTGACTTTTTTTTATTTTAAACTAGAATACACAGTAATATCAAAATTTATGAACAATCTCATGTTCCTATAAGCTTCAATTTATCTAAAATTATAAGATTATGAATAGCACACGTAACCCTTATTTTAGCATACCGTTAAGTAAACTAGAGGATTTCCTGCAGGATTCAATATATTTCAGGGATGCCAGAGCCCGTACATGTTCACCAAGTTTAAGACATGGTGAAAATAGAAACGGTGAGGAGAAGCTATATGTTTTCGATAAATTCTTAATGCATCATGATTATATTATACCAAAATCATCAGGAGAGAGATTTGTTGAAATAACAAACGATAAAAATAAAATTCATAGGAGTGGAAACGTCATACCGGGTGCAATGACTGTATCAAAAATAATCCTTCCTCTTGAAATACTGATACCAGAATTTGAAATACACAATGTTAACATTAAATTCACAAACTCATCAATATATGATGAAAAAACAAAGGACGTTTTTTCGTTTCAATTCATAAGCCCGGATTGTATACAAATTAACGTTAATACCTTCCAGTCTCAGGGAACAATTGCCAGGACAATTA
>JBHHYW010000039.1:0-11994 GCA_046757745.1 Candidatus Scalindua sp. | reverse complement strand
TTCAAACGTTGATAACAAAGTTCCAGCAGCCTTGGAAGTAAAAACTATCGGATAGCCGGCCGTAGATATTTCGGCCTCTTTCTCTGCTAATTTCAAATCACGAAGCGCTTTCGTTATATGTTTATCAAGATCATCAACTACTTTTGCAGAACTCTCACCTTCTCCAATCCATAATAATCCTTTTTCTTTAACAAGTAAAATATCAATACTTGTTCCAAAAGAAGTTGATTGAGTGCTTATGTCTAAACCGCTTGAGTTGATCAGACGGCTTTTACTGACGCCTTTCCCAATACTGACTCCACATTCATAATCCGGATTTATAGATAAGGCTTTTTCTATAGTGTCCTTTCCAATTTGTATGCCTTTTTCGATAGGATAGTCCACTACGCTCTCATCAAACAACTTGATCTCTTTAAATTGGTTTTTCGACTGAAACTCGAACCTTGCTTCCTGCCCGAACTCAGCGCTTTCTACAGCATTTGCAACAACCTGTTCGGGCTTCCTGAAATCGGTGGTACTGGAGAATCCGATTTTCCCATCCTTGATTACTCGCAAACCGATGCCTCTGATTGACTTGGTATATACAGATTTTAATTTATTGTTTTCGAAACTGATCGATCTGGATTCCCCCTCTTCATAAATCACCTCAGCTGAATCAGAATTCTTTAAGGCCAGTTCAAGTGTTTTTTCTTCAATGTTATTTTCCATTTTTTTATTCTTCCTCTGCTCTCAATAAGCAGAGGAAGACTTGTGAAGTTTTAACCACCCCATTTCCCCTCCTTCGCAAGGAGGGGAAATGGGGTGGTATTCCTCTGTATATTGAGAACTAACTATTGTTTCCTGATTTTAAAAATAGATTTGTTTTCTGTCTCTTTCTCCTGGTCTTCCTGGCCGGGAGTATCAAATTTAATTCTTAAACGTAAGTCATTTGCACTGTCTGCATATGCTATTGCTGTTTCATAATTTATTTTCCCCTGCATATAAAAGTCATAGATGGCCTGGTCAAATGTCTGCATACCCTCCTGCACACCTTGTTTCATTGTTTCCTTCAAAAGACCAATCTCCTTTTTGAGGATGAGATCCTTTGTCCTGGGAGTGTCCAATAGTATCTCCAGGGCAGCAGCCCTCTTGTCGTCTACCGTAGGGATAAGCCTTTGGGAAATAATACTCTTGAGGTTAAGTGATAGGAGCAAATATATCTGTTCGTGCCTTTCAGTGGGGAAAAAGTTTATGATGCGCTCCAGAGACTGGTTAGCATTATTTGCATGAAGGGTTGCAAGGCAGAGATGGCCGGTCTCTGCAAAGGTTATGGCTGCTTCCATGGTTTCGGTATCACGCACCTCGCCTACCATGATAACATCCGGCGCCTGTCTCAGGGTATTCTTCAATGCCTCTCCAAATGAATTTGTGTCAAGTCCCACTTCCCTCTGCGTAACAACAGACTTCTTATGAGGGTGTACAAATTCTACAGGATCCTCCACTGTGATTATGTGTCCTGGTGAATTGCTGTTTCTGTGATCTATCATGGCTGCCAGTGTTGTAGATTTACCAGATCCCGTTGCACCCACCACTATTACAAGCCCCCTTTTAGTCATCGAAATATCCTTTAACACTGAGGGTAATCCCAAATCTTCCAGGGTTTGAATTTCCATTTTTATCTGGCGGATTACAAGGCCTATGTTACCCCTTTGATAGAATATGTTTACCCTGAAACGTCCAAGATCTGGATAAAATAGGGCAAGATTCGCTTCCTTTTCTTCAAGGAAGGCTTCTTTCTGTTTTTCGCTCATTACAGAGAAGGCAAACCTTTCTGTGTCTTCCGGTTTCAATGCCTTTCCAGGTATAGGCGCAGTTTTGCCTTCCACACGATAGGCAGGTGTAGAGTCAACCGTTACATAAATATCTGAGGCGGCTTTCTCAACCATTAATTTTAATAATTCTTCTATATTCATAAATTAGCTCCTTTCATTCGCTAATTTATTGTATTTTGCTTACGCAAAATGTGACATCCTGTTAGAAAGACAATGTAAAGTTATAATACTTAAAATACCACAAATTGTTACTTATTAAATGAATCGAGCCCCCAGCATGCAACCGGTATGGTGGAAACCTGAAGCTTCCGCTACGGTGGTGTACCGGCTATGTACTCTATATCTTATAATGTGGCACAAACCGCCTGCCTGCCCGCCCGGCAATGCCGTTCGGACGGGTGCCTATTCGGGCAGACAACCAAGTTTGAAGCGCCTAAAAGTTAGTAAAGCAATACGGTTTTAACCGTTTGAACCGATTAAACAGTTTAAACGGTTATTTAGGCACTTTTAACTTTTTATGAAGCTTATGCACCATAGGAAGAGAGGACTGATGGATTGGTCAGATAGGGTGTTACAGTTTCTTTAGAGACCTCACCCTGTTTGAACAGTTCCACAAGAGTAGCATCCATTGTCTGCATACCAAACTTCTTTCCGGTTTGCATCATTCCAGGTATCTGAGCAATTTTACCCTCTCTTATTAGATTTCTTATAGCAGGGGTTCCAATCATTATCTCTAAAGCAGCTATCCGCCCTTTACCATCACTCCTTTTCAGTAAGTTCTGGGTAATGACCGCTATAATAGATTCAGAGAACATGGTTCTTATCTGGTTCTGTTGTTCAGGAGGAAACACGTCTATAATCCTGTCTACAGTCTTGGCAGCACTTGAGGTATGTAAAGTGCCGAAAACAAGGTGGCCGGTTTCTGCCGCAGTCATAGCCAGAGAAATTGTTTCCAGGTTTCTCATTTCGCCAACCAGAATAACATCCGGGTCTTCTCTCAGGGCAGAGTGAAGTGCATTGGCAAAACCATGTGTATTGGTTCCCAATTCTCTCTGGTTTATAAGGCTGAGTTTTGGTTCATAAACAAATTCTATGGGGTCCTCTATAGTTAGAATGTGAGCCTTTTCATTCTGATTTATAAAGTCCATCATGGCTGCCAGTGTTGTAGACTTGCCGGAGCCGGTGGGGCCTGTTACGAGAACGAGGCCCTTGGTTTTCTTTGTCAGATCTGCAAGTGTCATGGGAAGGCCCAGTTCTTCCAGTGACATTATTTTAGTGGGAATCGTCCTGAATACTATTGCTTCTCCCCTGGACTGGTAGAAGGCATTTACCCTGAAACGGGCTATTCCCTTGACGTCCAGGGCAAAGTCTATCTCCTTTTTTTCCTCAAAAATCTTGCGCTGCTGATCATTGAGAATATCATAGAGCATTGAATGAACTTCGTCTCCGGGGAGGGAAGGCATATCTACCTTTTGGATGTCACCATCAATCCTGACAATTGGCGGCTCGCCGGAGCTTAAGTGCAAGTCAGAAGCGCCCTTTTCATTTGCAAAGGCAAGAATTTTACCAATATCCATAGTGCTTACTTTCTTTTCATGCCCAACCAGGAGTTAATAAATTACAAATCACAAACTACAAATAAATTCCAATTTATGAAATGACAAACTACTTTGATTTTTCAAGGATAGAAGAAAATATCTTTTTTAACTCCGTTGCTTCACTAAAAAGCTTATTTCCGTCTTCTGTATATTTTGTATCGTTTGTTTCAACTATTAGTCTTAACCAATAAGCAGATCCTTTCGCTTCTTTACGACATATTTTTATTCTCATAATAAAATCTTTTTTACTTAAAGCTTCATTAGCTTCAATGTAGTTGGCGCCAACAAGCCAGAAGACCTTACTACTTGCTTTCCATATTCAATGTTAGAAATAGTTCTTGAGAATTTCTTAATATAAAGAGAAACATTTTTGGCAAACTGAAATGTCCGCTCTTCTAAATCATATTGTTTGGACATTTGGATCTTTGGTAATTGTAATTTGTTTGTTATTTGGTTTTTATTATTTGGTGCTTACCCGCTAAAAGGCTCGTCGGGCAGGCCCGCCAGAAAGACTATGTCGGGCTGGTTACGCATCCTGGTTGGGTTTATTTAATAGAGTTTACATTTTATTTTCTCAATATCAAATAGTTTCTTTTCTATACCCCAGATGCAACTGTAAGGACTTCTTCTACAGAGGTCAATCCTTTTTCCACTTTATCTACACCATCATCTACCAGGGTTTTAAAGCCCTGAGTTTCTTTGGCTGTCTTTGCAATAACGTGCGGAGTCTCCTGCTTTATTATTAAATCTCTCATTTTATCATCTACTACAAGGGTTTCGTAAAGGCCGATTCGGCCTTTGTATCCCGACTTCCTGCAATAATCACAACCTTTTCCTTTTGAGAAAGTAATGGCAGCTTTGTCTTGTAGTCCTGCACGATTTAATAGTTTTTCACCAGGTATATAGGTTTCTGTACAATGTTTACAATTGGCCCTTACTAATCTTTGTGCCACAATACCTATCACGGAAGATGCAATAAGAAATGGTTCTATACCCATATCTATCAAGCGGCTGATTGCTCCGGGAGCATCGTTAGTATGAAGTGTACTGAATACCAGATGTCCTGTCATTGCGGCTTGAATGGCAATCTCCGCTGTCTCACGATCTCTCATCTCTCCGATCATTATTATGTCCGGGTCCTGGCGAAGTATACTCCTCATTGCATGGGCAAATGTAATGCCAGCCTTAACGTTGATCTGGGTTTGACGGATAAGGCTTAAATGATACTCTACAGGATCCTCCACGGTCATTATGTTTTTATCAGGAGAGTTGATTTTGTTCAAGGATGCGTACAGCGTTGTGGTTTTACCACTGCCGGTAGGACCGGTAATAAGGACAATACCGTTTGGTTTTTCTATAAATGATTGATATATTTCAAGGGATCCCGTTAAAAACCCCAGTTGGTCCAATCTCATGGTGGCAGTTCTTTTGTCAAGTATACGCATAACTACACACTCTCCGAACACGGTTGGCATGGTAGAGACACGGAAGTCGTATTCACGGCCTGTTATTTTCACTTTAAACCGGCCATCCTGCGGTAACCTGCTCTCGGCTATGTTCATTCCTGAAATTACCTTTATTCTGGATACTAAGGTGTTACAAAGTTTTTTCGGTAGAGAAGTGGCATGGTATAAGATTCCATCCAGCCTGAACCTGATAAGCATGGAATCTTCTTCATGCTGAATATGAATATCGCTCACTCCTTCTCTGATGGCTCGATGAATGATTGTATTAAGTAGTTTTACTATAGGAGATTTTTCCAGCATCTCCTCTGAGACTGTTTCAAGGTCTATTTCCTTAATCTTTTCAACCTCGACATCGTCATCAAAATCCTCAAATTCCTTCTGAACAATTTCGTCTACAATATCAGTTAGATCTTCTACTGTGCTTCCATAAAACCTGTCCAGAGACTGGAGTATCTGGTTTTCCGTTGAAACCGTAACCCCAATATCACAGTCCAGTATGTCCCGGATTTTATCAATGCCGTATAGATTCCTGGGATTTGAAATAGCTATTGTCAGGTTATTAGTTATCTTAAAGAGCGGCAGGAACCTGTATTTACGAGCTAACCGTTCAGAAACCAGTTTTAATACATTTGTATCAATATCGTAATTATCCAGGTCTACATACGGAACGCCGTAATAGGCGCCCAATGCATTGGCGATAGATTCTCCGGTTGCAAACCCCATCATGAGGACTGCCTGCTCAAAAGGCGCTTCTGACTTTTTTTGTTCATCCTGACATTTCTTTAGCTGGTCAATGGTTATTACTCCTTCACTTACCAGTATGTCTGCCAGTGACGTTTTTGATTCCGTTTGAACTTCTTTCCAGATCATTATGAGTTACTCCCTCAATGAGTCGCCACTGAATCTTTGTAAATCCTTAATATGCTCGCTTACTGTTTCTATTAAAGCAGAATAATCTCTATCTGCATTATCAATAAAGCGAGTATAGTGCCATAAAGCCATCTCCAGGTGCCCCATCTCTTCGTAAAGGATTGCCAGATTGTAATGAGCTTCCGGCTGGAAATTGTCTTCGGTAAGAACACCTTCCAATGTCTCTATAGCCTTTTTTATCAAACCTTGAGTTTTATATACAAGCCCAATATTTATAACGCTTTTCAGGTTGTCGGGATTAATTTCCAGTGCCTTCCGGAATTCTAATCCAGCCTCTCTATAGTTACTTCTAAGATAATATATTACACCAAGGTTATTATGCGCCTCCTCCATACCGGGATTTAGCGAGACTACAAGCTGATAATGCTCTGCCGCTTTATCCAGGTCATTTTGTTCTCTATAAATAACTCCCAGGTTGTTGAGTGCCTCAGCATTGTTTGGGTCTAACCCAAGTACAGTTTCATATTCTTTGACAGCCCTTGTTATATTTCCCTGTTTCTGGTAATAAGCACCGAGATTAAAGTGGTAAACTACTCTCTTTTCGATGGATTGATTTTCCGTAGATGATGAAGCTGCAGGTATTTCAGATTTTCCTGATTCTTCTAAATTATTCTCCCTGCTATTAACAGCCTTTTCCAGTACCTGTTTTTCTGTTGCAGCATGAACACTGTTAATATTACAGTCAAGGTGTAAAATTACTGCAATCATCACTATGATGATTACAGGCCGGGTAAGTAACTTCGTATAATATTTTTTTATGATTTGTTGCATAATCACCTCCTGTTAGTTTAATTTAATGTATAGTCTTTCAATGTTGGTTACACTTCGACTTCGCTCAGAAGTGTGACGTCATTCCCTGCCCGAACTGATTGGCAGGCGGGCGAGCTGAGTCGAGGAATTTCAAAAGTTAAGATTCTTCGGTCGTCACTCCCTCAGAATGACATTTCTGCGTGTCATTCTGAATGTAGCCCTGTCTGCCGACAGGCAGGGAAGCGGAATAAAGAATCTAACTTGATCTCGAAAAATGTGCAATTCCCAATTTTTTAATACCTAAATTGAGCGATTTGGGTAGCCGCATCCTTTAGGTTGCGTAACTTACGTGAACCCATCAAATGTTGAAAAACGCAGGCTAAAGCCTGCGGCTACAACAAATCACCTGGTAAATGGTTTTTTCAGCAACGTATACTTTGACCTGATAGAGCCGAAATCCTTTGCTCTGGGGCCCACAATAGTTGGTGAAATAAGTATCACCAGTTCTGTTTTAATATTTGACTTTGTCTCTCTGCGAAAGGCTTTTCCGAGTATTGGAATATTACCCAGAATAGGAGTTTTAGATACATTCTCCTTAATATCGTTCTTCATTAAACCGGCTATTAAAATTGTCTCTCCTTCCTTGACAGTAACGACAGTCTCAGTTTCTCTGGTGTCTATAGCGGGCCTGGCGGCGTCTCCGGAAGTCTTGAGTGCAATAAAGGAGGATACGCTGGGATGGATTTCCATAGTAATCATTCCTTCCGAATCCACGTGTGGTGTAACATCAAGATATACTCCGAAGTTAAATGGATTTGCCGTTGTAGTAGTAATAATACCTCCGGCTCCTCCTGCGCTTTGACTGGACTCAAAAAACACATCCTGGGTAACACTGCTGAGTATAGCCTTTTGACCATTCAATATAGATACCTCGGGGGCGGAAAGGACTGTGACAGTTCCCTGGGACTGCAGTGCCGTAATGAGATAAGTAAAGTGTCCGTTAGCTTTTCCGAACTGAAACAGTTCTGCCACATCGCCTGGCCTTGCCTCACCGGTAGGGGTTGTTGGCTGGCCTAATGCAGGGGCAAAGCTCTGTGCAATGACTAAAGGATTTGTACTGTTAGACAGGGGTCCTATTTTCTTAAGCGTTGCCGCCCAGTTTATGCCGAATTCACTGCCGTCTTTAAGGGTTACTTCCAGCAACTTAGCCCTGATATGTATCTGCGTTTTAACCGATGTCTTGAAAAGGTGTATGTATTCCTCTATCAGCTTCATATTTGACCGGTAATCAGTAACCGTTATGTAGCCTACTCTCCTGTTTATGGCCAGCCTTCCCGTATCTGCAGTCATAAGGGTCCTGATTCCTGATTCAAGTTCAGCCCATACATCCACGGTTTCTTCAGCCTCTACAGAACCAAAACTTGCACCGGTACTTTCTTCATCTCCGGCTCCTGTGACAGCCATGACTGAGCTTCTGGCCTTCCTGGTAGAGGTACTGTATATAAATTCGAAGGTGCGTGTCACCATCCTTGGATTTGATATCCTTAGGATATTATCTTCGATGGTATACTCAAGTCCTAACGGTTCCAGTAAAATATCTAAAACTTTGTCAAGTGGCAAGTCCTTGAAAACGACGGTTACCTTACCTGAAACATCAGGGTCTACCACAATGTTATATTCCGGTAATTCTCCGGTCAATATATAGATAACCTGATCTAGTTCCATATTTTTTACTGATAAACTATATAGCTTTTCTCTCTCTTTTACCTCTTTCAGCATCTGTGTTACCGGCAGCTCATCCAAAGCAGGAAGTTTGTCTGTTTTTTCAGGAGATAACTGGCTAACCGGCATTTTTTTCAGCTCTTCCTTTTTTTTAGTAGTAGCACACCCGGCAATAAGGGAAGCAAGCGTTATAATTAAAACAATGTTCTTCATTTTTTCTCCTTTATCTTTGACATAATCCGCTTAATAATCTTCAGCCTGGCTCCATCTTCCTGCATGAAAAGAGTTCTTGCCACTCCATTCTTTCCTTTCAAAACTACGCTGTCTCTGTTTATGCCTGTTACCTGTTCTTCTCCTACCCAATTGCCTGTTTCTATCCATACATGGTTAATATTGGCCATGGACCTGCCGCCGCTTTGGAAAATACCTTTAACACTGCTGGCGACCATTCCCTCTTTCCATTCTCCAGGCTCTGAGTAAGCGTCTGATGTTTCCTGTGCTTTTTTTAAAAAATTTACTTCCGGGGGGAGAGCGAAAGGGCCGCGCACTGACTCTTCATCCTTTGAATGGTCCGGATCGATGTTCACGCTATCACCATGCATGTCTTCAACACAAATGCATAAAATATTCAGGATAATGATAGTCGTAAACAATAATAATTTAATTTTGCCTGGTTTCATAATTCAAGATAAAAGTGCCTGAAATTTAAGTATTATGTGTTTTCGATTCTTTTTATTCCATAAGCTGTAGGGTGGATTAAGCGCCTGTCCGCCAGTTTGTTAGGCGGGAAGTGAATCCACCTTCATTATTACGATATTAACATATGGGTGTTTCCGGTGGATTCGGCCAAAAGGCCTTAATCCACCCTCCACGAATATCTACTATTTGCTGACAACAATATCGCCAACTCCTTTTTTACTGTAAACGTTTATCAACAGATTTGACACCAACCGGGGATACAGTTTTTCGTTACTGTCAATCTCCATTGTGTCAATGATAAGGAATGTAGCCATGTCCTGGAGCACCTTTATGAAGTTTTCCAATTTGTTATATTTGCCCTGCAGGCTGATGTTAAAGGATATTTTGATATAACCGGGAACATGTCCCGGGATGACAGCATCAGTCTCTGAATCTTTCTCTTCATCAGGTGCAGGATGTGGAGGTTCTATTACTTTTGTGGACATATTCAGTACCTTCAGATTAAGGCGTTGAGCTTCTTTTTCTATAGTATTTATTATGGGGATTATTTCTCCGCTTGCAGCTATTTTGGCTCTGATAGAGTTAAGTTGTTTTTCAATAACAGTTATTTCCTCTTCCATCTTTTTTGTCATCGCAGAATGCCTTCGAGCAGTATTAATTTTACTATCATAGTTTTCAATTTTCCTGTGTATGGCGGAGGCATCTTTATTTGAAGGATCAAAATAGAATTGATAAAATGCAGCCAACAAGGCTAATGCTCCGATAATTCCGAGCATAAGGCAGTGCTTTTTATCTAACTTAAATATATTTACTTTTAATTCCAAATTCTTAACCTCCTACATTGTATTACATAAACAACTTAGCTGAAATTTCAGGCCTTCGGCTGTATAATCCTTGTCCTGTTCTAAATAGATAAGCCGTACATCATCAAATAGTATAGAATCTTCAAGGGCAGTCATAAAATCTGAGATTGCAGAGCCTCTTTTGTCCAGGAAAAAGGCTGTACCCTTTATCTTCAACATCTTCTTTTCTGCTGTAGAAGATTCGGAAAAAAAGTTGATGTGTTCCAGGCGTATATTGTCCGCGGTGTGGACTCTTATTTCTTTTAATACCATGGAGGAATCTATATCATCTCTAAGTACCTGAGGGTATGAGTCTTTTTCCGCCTGTAACTTCTTCTTTTTAGAACTAAGCTGGAGCACCCGTGTACTTGCAGAATTTAAAGACGATAACTCCTTTGTTTTGTTCTCCAATTCAGCCCTGGCATTAACCAACCCTCCTGATATGTTCAGATAAAGAAAAAACATTGCCATGACTGCAATTCCGGCCGGAGCTGTTAAGGCAATAACAGAGCCGGTATTCTTGTTCTTTTTCCTGCCGGATAATAGATTCAATTCTCCTTTTCCCCACGCAGCTAATCCATATGCCGTCACTAAAGCCGGGACGCTATCTGCAGTCACCACTTCAGATATTCCATCCGCATACTCTGTTTCATGGATGGGGTTAGCCGATTCTACTTCTATACCCAGCTCATTTGCCAGAAACAGTCTTAAGCCTTTCAGTCCCGATCCCCCACCGGAAATAATAACCTTTTCTACACCAGACACATGAAATTCTGTCGTGTAAAAATCAAAACTCGCCTTGATCTCACTTAAGAGTTTTTCCAGAACAGGCCTCATGAGCATAGATAGTTGGGTAAATGATATACCACCTTTTGTCGTACCGGCTTCTGTTGGAGAAGGAAATCCATGTTTCCGTTTTAAGGCGTCTGCTTCTTCATATAATAGTGTACGCAGGTCTTTGCCTCCTTCACTTACCGGCGCCGATATAAGTGACTTTGTAACGTCATTACCCCCCAGATTGATAGTCCTTGTAAACTCCAGTACTCCTTTATTAAATAAGCTGATGACCGTCCTCTCGTAACCAATATCCACCATGGCTCTTACATTATCCCTTTTTTCATTATTGCAGAGCGTGAACGTTTTCCATTGAACTATAGGGGTAACGCTGACAGCAACAGGCCTCAGGCCGGCAGCACGAACAATAGATATCTCCTGCTCTAATAACTCTATGGGCGTGGCGACAAGAATGATATCCAGCTTATTTACACCCTCCTCCTTTTCCCCTACAATCATATAATCTATAGCCATCTGATCAGCGGGAAAGGATACATGTTTCTTCACCTCAAAAGGCATTACTTCGTCCAGTTCTTCTTTTGGCATTGGCGGCATGGTAATACGTCGCACTAAGACCTGAGGCCCGGATACCATAATAACAACATCCTTGTCTACAATATGTCCCTTCGCAAGGCAGTTTTTAATTAACTCTGTAAATATTTCTGGGTCCCTTCGGTTCTCTCTTTTTTCAAGAGGCACCTCTACCATTGCCAGGCACTCTATTTTCTGGCCACTCCCGGTAAGGTTTATGCCTAGCGCCTTTACAGAATAGTTACCTATGTCCAGGCCTATCAGCCGCCTTTTTTTGGTTTTCTTTGAAATTGAAGAAAATATTTGATTTAACATATAATTAAATCTCCTGACCTGAACGAGTCTGAATTATAATATTAGGAATTTCCGCCAAACTGGCGGGCAGGAAGGGATTAGGGAATTCCTCAATTCCTAAATTCTTGCCAAAATTGGTTAAAACATTCTTATAAAGCACCTAATTAGCGGACACTGCCTCCTGCGAGGATACAACAGTTACAATAGGCAGTGTGTTGTTCAAGTTCTCAAAATAACCTTCATTTATATCGATATCTACAGGCTGTCCGTTGCCGGTCAGTGTACTGGTAGCACCATACTGAATTATCCCACCATCCAGATTTGGGCTTTTATTCCCTCCACCATTCATCGTAATATCACCTTCACTGATTATAATGCCGCTTACCTTATAGTTACCATTAAATACAGTAGTGGCACCTTTTATCCAATAGACGCCATAGATAGTCAGATTACCATTAACAGTAAGGTTGCCTTCAACAAATATTATATTAGGTACACTGCCCGAGTAATAATAGCT
>JBHHYW010000038.1:0-12100 GCA_046757745.1 Candidatus Scalindua sp. | reverse complement strand
AATCTTTATACCGTTTCCTTTTTTTAATATCGGGCTTTATACATATTTGGCAAGTTTGCTTACACCAATACCAACCTCAATAACAAGATGTTTGATAGAAGGGCTTGAGAATGAAGCTATATGCCATGATGTATCCATCAAGAAATATCTCCCATTTGAACCAATGTCATATAAAGATGCAGTATTAAGGACAATACCTTCTGAAAAACATGATAATGTTCCCCGCTGAAAAATATTAATAAGCAATTATAATCATTGACATTATGACATACTGTATTTAATATATTCATGCGAATCTCACACATCCGGTGATTGAAATAAATATATAGAGTGTCCCAACCTGGCCAAGCCAGAATCAAAAAGGGGATAGACACGAATTGGCACGGATATATATCTAATATATTCTGGTTCGTCCAAGTTGTATAATGAAAACCTACTGGTTTCAAACCCTGGCCCACCTGCCGGCAAGGCAGGGACCACCGCAGAGCGTCCGCATGCCGGACGGGCAGGGATCGTGCCAGGGCGGGTTTTCCCTTATTGTACAAAAGATTATCCAAATTATAAAGCTGTTTGCCTTGTTATTAATTTCCTTTAACATACCGAAGGTGTGGTAAAACAGTCTGTAAGGCGATAGTTTCCGTTCAAAAACGCAAGAAATTGTCGGCTTATAGACTAAATACATTTAAAGGTAATATTTTAACTTAAAAGCAGGAGGTTAAATATGCCGTATGACAAAGAATTGGATGAATGTGTGTTCACAAAGTCCTGGGAAAATGATGCTGAACGATTGACTGCAAGTATTTATTCCTACAATAAGGGGACCAAGAAACTGCAAATTACCAGAGAGAACAAAAACAGTCAGGGTGGTTACAGGTTTGCCAAGTTGGGAAGATTGACTAAGGAAGAGATAGAATCCCTTATCCCCCTAATCAAGGAAGCGTGCGGCCATATGGATTAATGCAATCTTGAAGACAAGATTTCTGAGTAATACCGGTTAAAGGTAGGCGTCCCTGCCATAGGAGTATAATTTAACATTTGTGTTTGTTGTATAACAGGAAAACCGCATACTGTGTAACCTTATATTTTCTCTTCTGTCAGAGGCAATATTGTTTTTGAGATAATGTATCTGTTATTAGCTATCAAGCGGTAGACGGCATACGAAAGCAGGCGGATTACAGGTATTCTAAATAAAACAGCCAGCCATCTGAAATATCTCAGCCGTATAAGGATTTCCGGTAGTGTCTCGTCGCCTGTAAGGATTTGCCCATCAGGAAGAACCATGTGTGACTTCTCCAGACATGCCTGCTCATTTAAACCCGGAAACAGACTCATACGTTTCTTAGACCGGCATGGGATAATCTCGAATGCGTCGTTCGCAATTGCATGCAACTTAAGCCATTTCATACAACCACAGCATAAGCTACATTCTTCATCATATATTAATACAGCCGTGTCTGCCATAACTGCATTTTGAGAAAAGAAAAAAATAATATAAAAGACCGGGTATAGAAAGAAAAGATATGGTATTTTATTTTTCAAGGTATTATAGTACAATACCAGGAATACTGGAAATAAAAATAGCTGGAACGAACAAAAAAAGTAATAATAGGAATATTACCGTTTGTAGACCGATATTCCAAATTACAGATTTGCAATCATGTTGCAAATCTGTAATAATTGTGATATGTTTTCCATATGATTGAACGCGCTGTTAAAAAGCAAGTATTACGTCTGGCGAAGCAGTACCCTGTTGTTACCATCACCGGTCCGCGACAATCAGGGAAAACCACACTCTGCCAGGCTCTGTTTCCCCATAAATCCTATGTGTCCCTTGAGAACCCTGATAATCGAAGAGTAGCTGTTAAGGATCCAAGGCAATTCCTTGCCGATTTCCCTGATGGGGTTGTTTTGGATGAAATCCAGAAGGCTCCTGAGTTGCTGTCCTATATACAGGGAATTGTTGATGAACAGCAAAAAGAGGGAATGTTTATCATTACCGGTTCCCAGCAGTTTGAGCTCATGGATTCAATTACCCAATCCTTAGCCGGGCGTACAGCCCTGGTTAAGCTTCTTCCGTTTTCTTACGGAGAAATATACGGCCAGAAGAAGAGAAGGCCGGATATCAACAAAATTTTATTTAAAGGGTTTTATCCCCGTATCTTTGATAAAAAATTGAATCCAACCGAGGCACTGGCCTTTTATACGGCCACTTATCTTGAACGTGATGTCCGCTCTATTATTCAGGTTCAGGATTTATCACGTTTTGAAATGTTTCTTAAGATATGCGCTACACAAACAGGACAGATCCTCAACCTTTCTCATTTAAGTAATGAGTGTGGTATTGCGGTCAATACCGTTAAAAGTTGGCTGTCTGTGCTTGAGTCCAGTTATATTATTTTTCTGCTCAGGCCACATCATAAAAACTTTAGAAAGCGACTGATCAAATCACCCAAACTCTATTTTATCGATGTGGGGCTGGCGGCGTATCTGCTCGATATTCAGGATGAAACGCATGTAAAGAATCATCCGTTACGCGGGTATTTGTTTGAGACATTTGTTGTAGCTGAAATATTAAAGAAAAAGTTTAACAACATCAAAACGCATAACCTTTACTATTTTCGTGATAACGTCGGCAACGAAGTCGATGTCCTGATGGATATGGGAAGCGAAGTAATTCCGATCGAAATCAAATCGGGCCAGACCATGAATGACGAGTTTCTTAAAGGCCTTAATTACTATCGTATATTAAATCCAGCTGTTAAACAAAGCTGGCTGATTTATGGCGGAGACAAATATTATCAGGATGAAGGACATAAGATTTGTCCATACAATCAAATGACCAGGAAGATAGTTGATATATAGGGGAATACAGGTACATGGAAAATAGAATGTCAAAAAAATACGAAAGTAATATTGCGCAAATTCTCAAATGTACTGTGTCAGCACAATTTAAGTATTTTAAATCGAAAGGTTAATACATGAACTATCTCCAGCATAATTCGATTGTAAATTTTATCTGGGGTATTGCGGACGATGTACTTCGTGATATTTATGTCAGGGGAAAATACAGGGATGTTATCTTGCCTATGACGGTCATTCGCCGCTTAGATGCCTTGCTTGAGCCGAATAAAAAATCGGTTTTAGACATGAAGGAACAATTAGATAAATCCAAAGTTGCCAATCAAGATGCCGCTTTGTGTCAGTGCGCAGGACAGGCTTTTTACAATGCTTCGGCGTTTACACTGCGCGATTTAAAGGCAAGGGCAAAACGGCAACAATTAAAATCCGATTTTGAAGCGTATCTGGATGGCTTTTCTTCAAACGTTCAGGAGATATTGGATAAGTTTAAACTTCGCAATCAAATCCCTACATTGATTGAATCGGACATTCTTGGCTCTTTAATTGAGAAATTCCTCGATCCTTCCATTAATTTAAGTCCCAATCCGGTCAAGGACTCTGACGGCAATGTGTTGCTTCCTGGATTAGATAATCACGCTATGGGAACAATTTTTGAAGAACTCATCAGACGTTTTAATGAAGAGAATAACGAAGAAGCCGGGGAGCATTTTACCCCTCGCGATGTTATCAAGTTGATGGCAGATTTGATCTTCTTGCCTATAGCGGACAAGATTGAATCAGGAACGTATCTTGTCTATGACGGAGCGTGCGGCACAGGCGGAATGCTTTCTGTGGCGGAAGAACGCCTTAAGGAACTTGCCAGACAACACAAGAAGAAAGTCTCCATTCACCTTTACGGGCAGGAATCCCAGCCCGAAACATACGCAATATGCAAGGCCGATCTTTTATTGAAAGGTGAAGGGGACGAGGCAATGAATATGAAGTTTGGCTCAACGCTTTCATCAGATGGATTTCCTTCCCGGGAATTTGATTTTATGCTTTCCAATCCACCCTATGGAAAAAGCTGGAAAACAGATTTGGAACGGATGGGCGGCAAGGGAGATTTGAAAGACCCTCGCTTTATTATTCGGCATGGTGACGACCCTGAATATAAAATGATAACCCGCTCAAGCGATGGGCAGCTTTTGTTCCTGGTCAACAAGCTCTCGAAAATGAAGCACAAATCAAAGCTGGGGAGCCGTATCGCCGAGGTTCATAACGGGTCATCGTTATTTACCGGAGATGCCGGTCAGGGTGAGACAAATATCAGGCGTTGGATAATTGAAAACGATTGGCTTGAGGCTATTATCTCATTGCCTGAAAATACGTTTTACAACACCGGTATCGCTACATATATCTGGCTTTTAACAAACAAAAAACCGGAGCATAAGAAAGGCAAGGTTCAGCTTGTCGATGCTTCACAGTGGTTCGTTCCATTACGGAAGAACCTGGGAAAGAAAAACTGCCAGCTTTCAGAGAAGCAAATTCAGGATATATGTGCGCTTGTCACAGAGTTTAAAGAATCGGAACAGTCAAAGATATTTCCTAATGAAGCCTTTGGTTATCAGAAGATTGTAGTTGAGCGTCCACTTCGGCTTAAAGATATTGATCCGAACAGGGAATACAAAGCGAAAGAAATCAAAGAGTTGAAAGCAAATAATATTCCTGATGAGAGTGGAGTTCCTGTTATCAAGAAAATTCACCTGCCTGTGCGTGGCACGCAGACAGGTCAAAAAAGTAAAGCAGAGGCAAATCCTTTGTATGGAATTTATGAGGTTAAGATTAACGGGAAAAAGCAGTGTGTCGAATATGAACCGGATACGGATTTGCGCGATACAGAGCAGGTGCCATTGTTAGAAACAGAGGGTATTGAAGGATTTTTTAAACGGGAGGTGCTGCCCTTCGTGCCGGACTCATGGATTGTTGGAGATAAAACCCAGCTTGGTTATGAAATATCGTTTACCAGATATTTCTACAAACCTACACAAATGAGGACACTCGATGAGACCGTGGCGGATATCCGGGCGATAGAGAAAGAGACGGATGGATTATTGAATGATATTGTTGGGGAGAGAGGAGAGTGAAAAAGAGAAAATCATCAGTTCCTGAAAGAAATCAATTGTTAACGACCCAATCCGAGTCCAAGGTACTATTTCAGGATATTAGAAAACTGATAGATGAAACCCGCTCCTCTATTGCAGTCGCGGTAAATGCGGGGCTGACAATGCTGTACTGGAAAATCGGAAAACGTATTTATCAGGAAACACTCCAAAAAAACCGTGCCGAATATGGGAAACAGATTGTCTCATTATTGGGACGACAATTGAGTACTGAATACGGACGCGGGTTTTCAGAGAAATCTCTGAGGCATATGATCCGTTTTGCGGAAGTTTTTCCTGATGAAAAGATTGTCTCAGCACTGCTGAGACAATTGAGCTGGACCCATTTTGTTGCAATTATTTACCTATCCGACCCGCTTAAACGGGATTTTTACACGGAAATGTGCCGCGTAGAACATTGGAATACCCGAATGCTTCAGAGAAAAATAGATTCGATGCTCTATGAAAGGACGGTGCTCTCGAAGAAGCCGGAGAAACTGGCAAAGATGGAACTTGAACAGTTACGTGATGAAGACCGGCTGACACCAGATATGGTTTTTAGAGATCCGTATCTTCTTGATTTTCTGGGGCTGAAAAACGCCTATGCGGAAAAAGATCTGGAAGCCGCTATTTTGAGGGAGATGGAGGCGTTTATTCTGGAAATCGGCGTCGGATTTGCTTTTCTGGAGCGGCAGAAACGTATAACCATTGACGGCGAGGATTTTTACATCGACCTGCTGTTCTATCATCGCCAACTGCGACGCTTGGTTGCCATAGAGCTGAAGATTGGTGAATTTAAGGCGGAACATAAAGGTCAGATGGAACTCTATCTCCGATGGCTGGATAAACACGAACGTCATTCCGGAGAGAGTTCGCCACTTGGCATTATCATCTGTGCAGGGAAAAAGCATGAACAGATTGAGTTGCTGGAACTGGATAAATCCGGTATTCACGTAGCGGAGTATTTGACGCAGTTGCCGCCGCGGGAGCTTTTCTATGAAAAATTACATAAGTCCATAGCAATAGCCCGTATGCATATCGAAAACAGGGAGAAGGGGAAATGACATTCAAACCATACCCTGGATATAAAGACTCCGGTGTGCCGTGGCTGGGGAAGGTGCCGACGGATTGGGATACCAGAAAAATAAAATATCTTTTTAGTGAACGTGTCCAGAAAGGATTTTCAAATGAACCCTTACTAGCCGCAACACAATCCAAAGGTGTAGTGCCTAAAACACATTATGAAAATAGAACAGTCGTTGCCCAAAAGGATTTGCATTTACTTAAACTCGTAGAAAAGGGGGATTTTGTTATTAGCCTGCGTTCATTCCAAGGTGGTATTGAGTTGGCCTATTATCGAGGAATTATTAGTCCAGCATATACAGTAATGATCCCATGTAAAAATATCGATAATAACTATTTTAAGTACTTGGCAAAATCTATCACTTTCATTGGTATTCTTAAAACATGTGTAACTGGTATAAGAGAAGGTCAGAACATTGATTATGAGGTATTAAAGAGAAATAGGATTCCATTGCCATTATTTGATGAACAAACTCAAATCGCTCGCTTCCTCGACTACAAATCCTCCCAGATCGCCCGCTTCATCCGCGCCAAAAAGCGAATGATCGAACTCCTCAAGGAACAGATCGATTTATGCTTGTTTGGACAGAATATCAATAGATGTATTAATCATATAGCAACATGGGAAACAGCGTTTCCAGAAAAATGGACTATGCGTAAAGCAAAGAGAATTTTTGGCGCTGTAAAAAATTCGGGTGATGGGATTTGCCACATCAAATTCTATACCAAATATGCTTCAAATTTATGATACTATAAACCTCCTATTATTTTATCACCACGATTTTTTACAGTTTTATAAAAAGGAGGTTTATTTAAAATGTGTCCTAAATGTTTGTCTTTAAACTTTGTTAAAAATGGACATCGATCCATAACTATCTTTTTGAAAGAAGAAAAATTACTTGAGGAATACCGCACCCGCCTCATCGCCGACGTGGTAACCGGCAAGGTGGATGTAAGAGGTATCAAGGTTGAGGATGTTGCGGAAGAGGAATTACCTGTCTGCGTGCGACGCACAGGCAGGCTTGATAATTTGTCTGATACTGAAACATCATCTACCTACGCGTACCTGTCTGCCGTGCCGACTGCACAGGCCGAGGCTTCATTAGTCAGGGAAGAGTAGATAATGTCAAATAAAAACAGATCACAGCTTATTATTTATCAGACTGAAACAGGTGAAACAAAGATTAATGTGCGGTTTCAGGATGAGACTGTTTGGCTGTCGCAACAATTGCTGGCAGAGCTGTTTCAGACGACAGTTCCGAATATCAATATGCACATCAAGAATATATTTGATGAGGGGGAGCTTAGCAAAAATGCAACTATTAAGGATTTCTTAATAGTTCAGAAAGAGGGTAAACGGGACGTTAAAAGAAAGGTTGACTATTACAACCTGGATATGATCATTTCTGTTGGATATCGTATCAAATCTAAAGTAGCAACCCATTTCAGGCAGTGGGCAACACAGCATCTTAGGGAATTCATTGTGAAAGGATTTGTTCTGGATGATGAGCGGTTAAAGAATCCGAATCAGCCGTTTGATTATTATGATGAGTTAATGCGGCGCATTCAGGATATAAGGACATCCGAGCGTCGTTTTTATCAGAAGATTACCGATATTTATGCCACAAGTGTGGATTATGATCCGACGGAAGAAATGAGTATTGATTTTTTTAAGACCGTTCAGAATAAAATGCATTGGGCGATTACTGGGAAAACCGCCGCGGAAATTATTCACAAAAGGGCGGATAGTAAAAAGTCAAACATGGGGTTGACAAATTGGCGAGGTTCAAAGATTCGCAAAGATGATATAGTGGTTGCGAAGAATTATTTAAGCGAAAAAGAATTGCGGGTTTTAAATAATTTGGTCGAACAATATTTGATTTTTGCTGAAGGTCAGGCGATGAGGCGTGTTCCGATGCATATGAGTGATTGGATAAGGAAACTGGATAGCTTTATGCGGTTAAATGAAAGAGATATATTAACGCATGCGGGGGAAATATCCCATCAGTTGGCGATAGATACGGCGAATAAAGAATATGAAAAATATTCCAGGAAAAGGCAGCTTGCTTATGACAAAAAAGGAAACGCGTTTGACGCGTTGGTTAACAAAACGAAGAAAATAGAAAGTAAGAAAAGAACTGATGAGAAAGAGTGATACAAGTGAAAAAGGGCTTGAGACAATTATCGTTGACTCTCTGATACACGATGCCGGATACCGTCAAGGTGGCAGTGAAGATTTTGACCGGGATCATGCCCTTGATTGGGAAAAACTTTGTTCGTTTCTTTCAGAAACTCAGAATAAAGCCTTTGAAGGGTTACGATTGGATGAAGAAGGCGCTCACAGGACACAATTCCTGCACCGTTTACAGGGAGAGATTGCCAAAAGAGGAGTTGTGGACGTCCTGCGAAATGGCATAAGGCACAATCAACACACGATTGATCTGTTTTACGGAACCCCTTCAGAAGAAAATGAAAAGGCCAGAGAGCTTTACGAAAAAAATATCTTCAGCGTAACCCGCCAGCTTCACTACAGCAAGAGTGAAACACAGTTGTCTCTGGATATCGCAATCTTTATCAACGGTTTAACGTTTGCCACATTTGAACTTAAGAATAAATTAACCAAACAGACGGTTGAAGACGCGATTCAGCAATACAAGAGAGATCGTGACTCCAAAGAATTGGTTTTTCAGTTTGGACGATGCGCGGTTCATTTTGCAGTGGATGATCATGAAGTCTGGATGTGTACCCATCTTAAAGGGAAGTATTCGTGGTTTCTTCCGTTTAATAAAGGCTATAACGACGGCGCCGGTAACCCGCCTAATCCTCAAGGTATAGCCACTGATTATCTGTGGAAATCTATCCTCATGAAAGAGAGTTTGGCCAATATCATTGAGAACTATGCACAGATCGTTGAAGAAAAGGACCACAAAGGACGGAAAAGATATAAACAGATTTTCCCCCGCTACCATCAGTTGGATGTGGTGAGAAGGCTTTTGGATGATGTGACTGTTTCGGATATTGGCAAAAGATATTTGATTCAACATTCAGCCGGAAGCGGGAAAAGTAATTCTATCGCCTGGCTTGCCCATCAGTTTGTTGGGGTAAAAAAAGAGGAGAAGTTATTGTTTGATTCAGTTGTGGTTGTGACTGACCGCAGGATTCTTGATAAACAAATCAGGGATACGATTAAACAATTTGCCTAGGTATCGTCAATAGTCGGGCATGCAGAGCGTTCCGGAGATTTAAGAACTTTCTTAAGAGCCGGTAAGAAGATCATTATTACGACTGTTCAGAAATTTCCGTTTGTTTTGAAAGAGATTGGAGACGAGCACCGCTCTAATAAATTCGCTATTATTATTGATGAGGCTCATTCAAGCCAGGGCGGGCGTGTGTCCGCACAGATGAATGTGGCCTTAGCGTCAAAGGATAATACTTTTGGAGATGAAGAGGAAGTTAGCATTGAAGATAAAATTAACGAGCTTATGGAAGCAAAGAAGATGATTTCCAACGCTGATTATTTTGCTTTTACGGCCACTCCTAAAAATAAGACGTTGGAAATATTTGGAGAGTCTTTTCCTGAAGGTGACAAAGTTAAACATCGGCCTTTTCATTCCTATACGATGAAACAGGCTATACAGGAAGGGTTTATTCTGGATGTGCTCAGGCATTATACGCCTGTTGACAGTTATTACCGTCTGACAAAGACAGTTGAAGGTGATCCGCTTTATGACACAAAGAAAGCCCAAAAAAAACTTCACAAGTATGTGGAATCGCATCAGCACGCTATTAAGGAAAAAACCGAGATTATGGTAGATCATTTCCATGAACAGGTTATCGGTATGCGAAAGATTGGCGGTAACGCCAGAGCCATGATTGTGACGAGCGGTATTAAGCGGGCGATTCAGTATTATCATGCGTTTAAAGATTATTTGAAGGAAAGGAGAAGCCCGTATCAGGCTATTGTAGCTTTTTCAGGAGAGCATGAATTTGGTGGGGTCAGGGTGACAGAAATGAAACTCAATGGATTTCCCAGCAACTTAATTCCTGAAAAGTTCAAGATTGATCCGTATCGGTTTTTGATTGTGGCTGATAAATTTCAGACCGGATATGATGAACCGTTACTGCATACGATGTATGTCGATAAAATGCTTTCAGGTATTAAAGCAGTGCAGACCCTTTCACGTTTAAATCGTGCGCATCCGCAGAAATATGACATATTTGTTCTGGATTTCTTTAATGAGGCTAAGACCATTGAAGAAGCGTTCGCAGATTATTACCGCACAACAATCTTAAGTGAAGAGACTGACCCGAATAAACTGCACGATTTGAAATCTACTCTGGACGGATATCAGGTGTATGCGTGGAGTCATGTTGAAGAATTGGTGGTTAAGTATTTAAGCGGTGTAGAACGGACAGAACTTGACCCTATTCTTGATGCATGTGTTGTCACTTACAAGGCGGATTTAGGCGAAGAGGGGCAGGTTGTTTTTAAAGGAAAGGCGAAGGCTTTTGTGAGGATGTATGGGTTTTTAAGTTCCATTTTGCCTTATACAAACGCCGAATGGGAAAAGTTATCAATCTTCTTGAATTTTCTTATACTAAAACTGCCTGCGCCCAGGGAAGACGATTTGTCGCGAGGGATTTTGGAAACCATTGATATGGATAGTTATCGGGTGGAAATGCAATCAACCATTAAGATTGACTTGCCGGATGAGGATGCTGAAGTCGTGCCTGTGCCGACAAGTGATGGAGGGCGAAAAGCCGAGCCTGAACTGGATCATTTAAGTAATATTATCAAGGCTTTTAATGATCAGTTTGGAAATATTGAGTGGAAAGATGCGGATAAGATCCGCAAGGTTATTACAGAAGAAATCCCGGCAAAGGTTGCCTCTGACGAAGCGTACAAAAACGCAATTGAAAACTCAGACAAACAAAACGCACGTATTGAGCACGACAGGGCCTTGCAACGAGTAATTGTAGAGATGTTAAATGATCATACGGAGTTATTTAAGCAATTTATGGATAATCAGAGTTTCAAAAAGTGGCTTAGTAATACAATCTTTCATGAGACGTATAATGTTGGGAAGTAAAATTCTTTATGAGCAATTTAGCAAAACCAGATTATATTGGGCACCGCCAAAGGATAAAGGAAAAATACGAGAAATCCGGGATGGAAGGATGGCTGGATTATGAAGTGTTGGAATTGGTGTTGTCTTATGCCATACCTCGCAAGGATACAAAAACCATAGCAAAGGAGTTGCTTTCCCGCTTTAAGACCTTAAACGGTGTTTTAGATGCAGATAGAAAAGAATTACAGGGTATGAATGGGGTATCGAAGCATTCATCTCTGTTTTTGAACTTGCTGAAGGATATTTCAGTCCTTTATGTGGAAAAAGGCATACATAACAAAGACTTACTTTCAACCCCTCAGCTTGTTTATGATTATTTAAAGGTTTCTCTGAAGGGATTGACTGATGAAGAATTCAAGATGTTATTTTTAGATAGCCGAAATCAGTTAATAGCGATGGAAACCTTAAAAACCGGCACGGTAAATCGTTCGATAGTTTTTCCCAGAAAAGTTGTGGAGCGCGCGCTGTATCATCATTCTGTCGGTGTTATTGTTGCTCATAATCATCCCGCGGGCTCATTAGAACCTTCTCAGGAGGATCAGGATATAACAATGGCCATTAGAGAAGCTTTAAAAACAGTAGATATTGCTTTGCTTGACCATATTATCATCGGCGGGAATGATTATTTTAGTTTTAAAGAGAGCCGGATTGAAATCGAGGGTTAAATTTGATTTAAGCGATTTTTACAAAAAATGTATTTTCGAGATATTTTAAATGTAATATAGCTAATATATAGAAAAGAGGGGGGGCTATGAGAAAATACAATTCGCTTAATACAAATTCTTTTGTCTCAACAAATCCTTTTGCAGGAAGGACAGAATCATGACATTAGATTTGAGATAACAATTTAGCTCTTTGAAAAATTAAACAGCAATTCTGTAAAAGACTTCT
>JBHHYW010000037.1:0-12369 GCA_046757745.1 Candidatus Scalindua sp. | reverse complement strand
AAGTTCTTTATGTCGAGGATGATATGGACCACGCAATCCTTATCAGAGAATTAATTGAAGAGGTCGAGAACGTCCATTATGAACTGACACATGTACAACAGCTCAATGAAGCATTACTGGAGCTTGATAATGATAATTATGATATTATCCTGCTGGATCTGTCCTTACCTGACGTACAGGGAGTAGATACTGTCGCCAGGGTTTGTGAGAAGGCACCGGATATACCGGTCGTAGTAATGTCGGCTACGGATGATGAAACAATGGCCATTAAGGCGTTACAAAAAGGCGCCGAAGAGTATCTGGTCAAGGGAAAAGTGAAGAGCCAAGCACTGTCACGCATCTTACGATATGCCATCATGCGGCATAAGGGGAGGGCAGAATTACACTCCCTCTCACTTGTTGATGACCTTACAAGCTTGTACAATAAAAGAGGTTTCATGCTTTTCGCCCAACAGCAGTTAAGTCTATCGGTAAGAGCAAAGCGTGGAATGATACTCTTTTTTATCAAACTGAATGGACTGAAGGAGATCAAAGATAAATCCGGCCATCAATCTGGAGACCTGGCTTTGATAGAAACAGCCAGTATCCTCAAAGAAGTCTTTCGCGACTCAGATATTGTTGGCCGCCATGCTGAAGATGAGTTTACGGCCATTGCAATAGAATCCTTCGATGCTAATAATGAAATTATAATTACGCGATTACAAGATGATCTGTATTCTAATAATAAACAGGCAAATCGTCTATATGAGCTATCGCTGAGTATAGGAACAGCATATTACGATACAGAGGAATTATGCTCTATCGAAAAACTGATAAATCGTGCAGAAGAATCAATGATTGAACAAAGAAAGAATAAGATGGAATCTTAATTCATTTCGTAATCTCCAGCAAAACCTTCATGCGTCAAATTAATACGGAAGAAATAACAGACACGGTTGAAAAGATTTGTATAGATGCCAATTATAACCTGGGAGATGACCTCGTAGTCTTATTACAAAATTCCCTGAATAAAGAGGAATCGCCTTTGGGCAAGGAAGTAATAGCACAGATACTGGAAAATGCAGAGATTGGCAAAAGTGAACAAGTCCCCGTCTGCCAGGACACAGGTTTTGCCGTTGTATTCGTTGAAATTGGCCAGGAAGTCATAATTGAAGGACAAAGCTTACAGGAAGCCATCAACGAAGGCGTCAGGCGTGGTTACAAAAATGGTTATTTACGTAAGTCAATTGTAAAGAATCCATTGGACAGGATAAATACCGGTGACAATACACCGGCAGCTATTCACACAGACATTGTTCCTGGTGACAAATTAAAGATTACGTTTATAGCAAAGGGCGGTGGGTGCGAAAACATGAGCCGCACTGCAATGCTTACACCTGCACAGGGGCGTGATGGTGTGATGGATTTTGTGGTAAACACTGTAAAAACTGCCGGAGCAAATCCGTGTCCGCCTTTAATTATTGGTGTTGGTCTCGGTGGAACTTTTGAATACGTAACATTATTGTCCAAGAAAGCAATCCTGAGACCTGTCGGCAGTCATAATAATGATAGCAATACAGCTCATCTGGAAGGTGAATTACTGGAAAAGATCAACAAGCTTGGGATAGGCCCGCAGGGATTTGGTGGAAGGATAACAGCATTAGCAGTACACGTGGAAACTTATCCCTGTCATATCGCCAGCCTTCCGGTTGCAGTGAATATAGAGTGTCATTCACACAGGCTCAAGACCGTTGTAATTTAATTTTCTAGAACAGACAGTTAAACATTACGAGTGATGAAGGGGGAGATACGATAGACGAAACAATCGTCCATCTTCCTAGTGACGAGGGAACGGTCGTCCTTCATCATTCGTTTAACGTAACTCGTAACTGATAACTAGCAACGCATACTAGTTCAACCTTGTAGATTGAACCATGGTTGGTGCAAATAACTATGACTGAATACATTAATCTGAAAACTCCACTAAGTGATTCTGAAGTCGAAAAGCTAGAGGCTGGCGACAAGGTCAGGATTAGCGGGATATTATACACTGCAAGAGATGCTGCCCACAAAAGGCTTGTAGAAATGATTAGGTCAGGCGAAGACCTGCCTTTCGACCTGAAAGGGCAATTGCTTTATTACGTTGGCCCTGCGCCTGCTAAACATGGACAAGAGATTGGCTCTGCAGGCCCAACAACAAGCTACAGGATGGACACATATACTCCAACTTTTATTAAGATGGGACTTAAGGGCACAATCGGGAAGGGGGGGAGGCATGAAAAAGTAATAGAAGCAATGGAGGAATACAAGGCTGTTTACCTTGCTGCAGTCGGTGGTGCGGCAGCACTGATAGCAAAGAGGATAAAGAAGGTCAGGGTTATAGCCTTTGAAGATCTTGGACCTGAAGCCATTCGCGAGCTGGAGGTAGAAAACTTTCCGGCAATAGTCGTTAACGACACAAAAGGCAATGATTTATACAAAATAGGCACAAACAGATACAAGGTACCGTCTTAAACATTTATACCACTTTAGAGGTATATCAAAGGCCAAAAGTTGTACTATGGATATTGATCCCTTATGAAAACGAGGCTGTTCCTTCCATTCGGGAGAGGTCAAGCCCACCGCAGATTCGCCGTAGCGTACGTACTCACCCGCCTTGGAGTATTTCCAGATGCCGTCTCAATTTACCTTTTTCTCTCCACGACAAAATGCATACAGTTACCTCTAAGAAAAGAACATTACCAAAATTTAAAATAATAAAACACGGTAAATCGGTTTTCAGGCATTCAGGCAGCACACTCAGAATTATGCTGCTATTTGCATACCTCTCTACCATTACACTCAACCTTAATAATGTTTCTTTAGCCGTTGAAAATACAAACAAGGAAGTAGGATACAATGTTATCAACGAACTCGTTGTTAACAACAAGAACCACTACAAAACCGTAATATACGAAAACGAAGATGAAGGAATATCAGAAATGAGGGAACTCATAGAAAGTTCACAAATAGAGGAATCCTGGGCATACTTACCCCACCGGGAGAAATGGATCGAAATCGGTTACAATGAAGAATCAGAAAAAAAGATAGATGAAAACTATATAACAAAAGCAAAGCTTGATATTCAGATCCTGGACGACTTGATGAATCAAAATAACAATATGATCTTATACCATTTCCATACGTCTTATTGCCTTTCATTAGAAGATAAAATCAAGGAACGAGAAAAAAATGGCCCCCCCATGAATGATAATGAGATTGAGAAGGAAAGAATAAGATTATTAATCGAAAGCGCTTATCCTTCAAGATCAGATCTGTTGAATATGATAGGAAACTCAACAGAATTCTTCGAAAGAAACTCTGATGGGAATATCACATTTAAAATAGGTTCACATTATGGAATTACAGAGTATCGCCTGACTGATGAGGGGATGGCATACCTGTACGCTGACAACTCCCTCAAGCAGATTGTAAGGATAACAGGCATAAGTTCATCAGCAAATATTGCGGCAAACGTTAAAGGAGCAATCATGGAAATGAATCCCATGGAAACAAGAGATCCGTTAGAGAGAATCAAGATGAACCCTAAACAAAAAAGGAGTTCGTTATCCAGATATAGGATAATTGATCCATTATCCAGGATTGAAAGAGCTGTTGAAGCAATGAATGACAAGCACATAAAGGTAACTTTCACACCGTATTAGTCATATATTATTCAGTAAAACTTCAAGTTAATCATGTAAGCGAAGCTTACCATATTTCTCAGTATCAAATATCATTTATTTTATTAATTTTGTTGATATTCTTGTAATATTTATTTTAAAATGTGAATAATGTAATTATCGACTGGAACATATGTTTCTTTTATTATCATAGAATAACGTATTGATTGAACAGCGGAAATATGAGCTGTTCCTAAATATTACTAGTTACTTTAAAAACAGTAAAGAGAATTCAATGTCAAAAGTAAACAAAAGCAAGGTTGCCATAGATGCCCTTCCAAAGGAGGACTACACTCAATTGAGACAGTGGTTCTTTGAAAAGGATTGGCAAAAATGGGACAGACAGATTGAAACAGACTCGGAAGCAGAAAATTGGATTTCTTGATAAGTAAACCCATTATTATTGTTTTGTTGGGTGCGCTTCGCTTCACCCAACCTAGTCTTGATTCTATAAATTTATGACATATGCTTTCTCTCCAAAAAACGCAAATACTATCCTCTATTGCAAGAAATGGCAGGAAACCGTTGATTTCTACGAACATTGTTTAGGACTGCCAATCACCCATAACGCAGGATGGTTTATTGAATTTAAGTTAACGGAAACGTCCCACATAAGTATTGCTGATGAAAACCGGGCAGCCACTAAGAGTTGTGGAGGTGCAGGTGTAATGTTGGCGCTGCAGGTTGAAAGCGCCGAAGAAACCTGGCAATATCTTAGCAGCAGTGGTCTGACCATCGAACCGGTCCGGGAACATCCCTGGGGAGCTTACGTTTTTTATTTCTCTGATCCAGAGGGACATCGGATTGAAGTCTGGTCGCCAAAATAGGAACTAATTGAGAATTAAATCCTCCAGTGGATTTTCACCGGATTTAATTAACTCTACCACTTTTTTAACCCGCAATATCCTTTCAGGACTTGCAGGGTGACTGCGTAGAAAACTCTTTGACCGGCTCTTGGGAATTTCCAGCGCAAAGCGCTTCCAGAGAACTGCCCCCTTTTCAATATCATAACCCGCATTATGTGCATAGATGAGTCCAATATAGTCCGCCTCTCTCTCATTTTTCCTGCTGTATGGCGCGTACAATGCCTGAGTTGTGAGAGGTGCAAACGGACCGGTAAGGCCGCCCAAAGTCCCGCACAATGCGGCCATACTGATATTCTTGGGTAGATGCTTTGAAGTAAGATGGGCCAATTCATGCCCCATTATAATGGCAAGCTCATCATCATCCTCTACAAAGTGTACCATCCCGGACGTAAATTCAATACCCGTGAATTTTGCATACGCATTAATCTTGCTTGCCTGCTTAAGACGAATTCTCACGTACGGTATTTCCTTCGGTATTACGTTAAAGGAGAGTCTTGCATCAGCCCTTTCTACAATAACTGTGGAGGTTTTGCCTGCCTTAAAAGTAACATGGCTGCTATCCTTTATCTTTTTCCCGTCTATCTCTTTTATGATATCGCCCTGCCTGATGCCTGCCAGGTCAGCTATATAACCGTCCATTATTCCAATGACAACACATCCCTCCTCTGTTGGAAGCTTATAAAACCTGGCGATATCCTCTGTGTTATCTTCGATTAACGCACCTATCACTGCACGCTGCTTAAATACTCCCTCTGGCATAATGCTCAGAACATCAAATCCAACCTTCCACACCATAACTGAATCATTGATATATATTTCCGTAGCCAGTGTCTCAATCTCTTCTTCAAGTTTCCTTAATTCATCTTTAGAAAGCGGTGGGCCGGTGTTTGTACTGGCACAGCCATTTATCAATAAAAACGCTATTAAGATAATAGATAGTATAATTTTGACTACTATGGCCTTGTTCTCTTGTTTATACATATGAATAACCGATCAGTTTTAATCGAAACAAACACCTTGCCTGCTGACTATGAAGAATGGATTTAATAGATTTTTTTTGTTATATCTCAAGGGTTCTCTGGTTTGTACATCCATTACCCTGCCTTCGGCCTGTTCTACAATTGCCTGTCCGGCTGCGGTATCCCACTCCATTGTGGGGCCAAATCTCGGATATACATCAGCTCTTCCTTCAGCTACGAGACAGAGTTTTAGCGAACTACCGGAAGAGATAAAATCAACATTTCCATACTTTTCATTTAATAGTTTTACAAATTCTGAAAACTCCTCGGATGTATGAGAACGGCTGCCGATAACGGTAAACGAACCCTTGTTGTTATTGGTTAGAGGTAGTCTTTGTGATTTATCTAACAACTCTTTTATTGATAAGTTGTCGACCAGGTTTTCGCTGTTTTCCAATTTATATGTACCAAAATCTACAGCAGCAAAGTAGAAGACATCCTTCACCGGTATATAGATAATGCCAAGAATCGGCTTGTGTTTCTGGATGAGTGCAATATTTACGGTAAACTCCCCATTTCGCTTGACAAACTCCTTTGTTCCGTCAAGAGGGTCAACAAGCCAGAAATATTCCCACTTTTTTCTTTCATCAAATGGAATACCTCTTCCCTCTTCGCTTAAGACTGGCGCTGTGCTGTTATTAACTGTTATGGTCTGTTCCAAAACATCCATGATTATTTCGTGCGACCTTTTATCCGCTAATGTCAGCGGGGATTTATCATCTTTCTGCTCAACCGCAAAGTCTGAATCGTATACTTCAAGGATTGTCTCTCCTGCTCGTTTTGCAGCAAGGAGAGTAGTAAGAATAAGCTCTTCGTATTGAATATCCATATAAGTATAGTGTGACTAAGTCTTCTTGTATCTAGAATCAATCATGGCTTATTATATATTTCTCAACTGAATTTATGTGTTGCAGGTAAATATTGCTTGCAACCTTTACTGCCTCAAGAACTATAGAATGATTTAGCGCATCATATTCGTGAACAAGCACGTTTCGTAAACCTGCCTACGGAGCAAGTTCTTTGGCAAGTTCTACTGGGATTACATTAATGTCCCCCATTTTTGTAAAACTTTCATAGTAATCGTCAACAATTGTATTATGTGTATGGACAATGATGCGGGTATTTATGTCAATTGCCGCTTCAATTAACTCCTGCAAAAGTCTTTCTGTTGCCTTTCTTAAATCAATAACATCAACATTATCAACATGTAAAAGTCTTATTACTGTATTTGTCAGTTCTAAAATATCTACATGTCTTTCAAACAAGAATGCAATGTCAATGTCACTGTTTCTGTGAACCTTGCCGGAAGCAGCAGAACCAAAAAGTATGGCAAGCCTGAGTCCCTTTCCTTTAAATAAGGGAGATAATCCACTTTTCATTTCTTCTTCTGTAAATGGTTTCATCGACAAATCTTTATTCATGGTCTCTAATAGTTTTAGTTTCAGATAATAAAGAAACCAGATTCACGTCTCATAGCAACATCTATTAGACTGAACGTTCTTAACGTTTCCTTATGTCGATTATCATAAAAAACGATTTATTTTCAACAAAATAATAATCATGCTCTATTTACTTGTTGGCAACGAATTGTTATGATTAGTCTATAAGTCTACGATTTCTTCTTGCTTTTTTTGACTGGAAACTGTCATCTTATAGACTGTTTTACCACACCTTCGGTGTGTTAAAGAAAAATGTTTAATAACATTGTAATGTACATGGGGATTCGGCCTCCCGCCCGGATGACTCGGCCGGACGGGTAATCCAGAAGCAAACAAATGTATGGTACGATGTAGGGTGGATTAAACGAAGTGAATCCACCTTTTTATCTACAAAAAAATGGGAATATTCCCTAATATATTGAGCAAAATAGATGAAGAAAGAACTACGAAGTGTTTGCCCACACGATTGCCCTGATACATGCGGAATAATTTCGTACGTAAAAGACGGTAAACTGCTTAAGGTCAAAGGAGACCCGGAACATATTCTCACCAGAGGGTTTCTGTGTCAGAAAGTGATGAACTATCCGGAAAGGGTTTACAGCCCTGACAGGGCTCTATATCCTCTTAAAAGGGTTGGTGTGAAAGGGACAGGCAAATTTGAAAGAATATCCTGGGATGAAGCAATAGGGACAATCACATCGCAGTTTAAGAATATCATAAACAAACACTGCGCTGAGTCCATTCTACCATTCAGCGGTTCAGGCACATTGGGACTGGTTAATGGGAGCGTGGCAGGCAAGCGTTTTTTTAACCGCCTGGGAGCTTCCAGACTTGACCGAACTATTTGTTCCAAAGGTGGAAGAATTGGTTATAAGTACACATTAGGCGCATCCTTTGGCGCTGACCCATTAGCAATACCGCAATCTAAAATGGTAATCTCATGGGGAACAAATCCATATTATACTAACATCCATCAGATTCCGCTCATAAAGGAAGCCCGGAAAAACGGCGCTTATTATGTAGTCATAAACCCTGACAGGGTTAAATCTGTTGAAATGGCAGACCTCTTCATTCAACTTGCTCCTGGAAGCGATGCTGCACTTGCTCTAGGTGTAATGAACGTAATTATTAATGAATCGCTGTATGATGATGAGTTTGTCAATAATCATACAGAGGGTTTCGCCGCATTGTCAGAGCGGGTTCAAGAGTACCCGTTGGACATGGTAGAAGATATAACAGGCGTTGATAAAGAAACCATCAGGAAGTTTGCCATTATATATGCTGATAGTAAACCATCGTTTATTTATGCAGGTTCCGGCATGCAGCATCATACAAATGGGGGCATGATGATACGCACAATCTCCTGTCTTCCCGGCCTGACTGGAGCGTGGAAGTATCCCGGCGGAGGGATGTTCTACCCTACCAGTGAAGCGTTTCCGATTACATGGAACACACTCGATGGAAATAACCTCTGCACAAACTCCTCACGAATAATTAATATGAACCAATTGGGACAGACACTCTTAAGTACAGAACCCTACGTTTATGGTCTATACGTTTACAATTCTAATCCTGCCGCTGTACTCTTTAATCAGCGAAAGGTTATTGAGGGCTTACAGAGAGAAGATTTATTTACCGTGGTGCATGATCAGATGCTTACCGATACTACACGTTATGCGGATATTGTGCTGCCTGCCACAACTGAATTTGAACACACAGATCTTCACCACTCATATTTCCATCTGTCACTCCAGTTGAATGAACCAGTAATTAAACCACTGGAAGAAAGCATGCCTAATATTGATACATTTAATGCATTAGCCAAAGCAATGGGTTTCAGGGATAGTTGTTTTGATGATACGGCCATTGATATAATCAACGAGGCGCTGGAAATTGACAGCCGTTATTTAAAAGGCATAACGCCGGAGCGTTTGAGAAGAGAGGGTGCGATTCGCTTAAACATCCCTGATAAATTTAATATGCCGTATAAGGATCTTAAATTCTGTACCCCTTCCGGAAAGGTAGAATTTTATTCTGAAAAAATGAGACTGGATGGTTATGACCCCCTGCCTGCTCATTTACCTATCGGAGAAGGGCCTCTAACTTCACCGGAACTGTACAAACAATATCCAATCTATCTGCTTACTCCCTCCGCAAAATCATTTCTGAATTCTAATTTCGTAAATATTCGTAATTCAAGGAATGAAGATGAGAGGCCAACTCTGGAATTGAATGTAAGCGATGCTGAGAAACGCAGTATAAAAACAGGCGACCAGGTCAGGGTGTTTAACAAACGCGGTGAATTTACGCTATGGGCATCTGTCAGTGATAAAGTTAAAAGGGGTGTGGCGGTCAACAAGGGTATCTGGTGGAACAGCCTGAGCCCTGGCGGCTGCAACAGCAACCAGACAACGCCGGATAGACTGGCAGATATGGGCGGAGGATCCACTTATAATACTAATTTAGTACAAATAGAAAGGGTAAATGATGATAAAATTTAAGAATTTCTCACCACCGACTGAAGGTGAAGCGATAACGGTTAAAGACGGAAAGCTTGTAGTGCCTGACAACCCTGTAATACCGTTTATCATGGGAGACGGGGTTGGCCCGGACATAATGAAAGCTACCAGGATGGTTGTTGATGCCGCAATGGAAAAAGCGTATTCAGGAAAGAAGAAGATTGCATGGTATGAAGTCTATGCGGGTGATCTGGCTGACAAAAAGTTTGGTGAACTCATACCTTCAGACACAGTAGAGGCAATCAAGTATTATCATGTTGCCCTGAAAGGGCCTCTGACTACACCTGTCGGCAAAGGTTTCAGGTCACTTAACGTAACACTGAGAATTGTTCTGGACCTCTACGCATGTGTAAGACCCATCCGCTATTTCCAGGGAGCTCCAAGTCCTGTCAGGCACCCGGAGAAAGTGGATATGGTCATATTCAGAGAGAACACCGAAGATGTGTATTGCGGAATTGAGTGGCAGCAGGGAAGCAAGGAGGCAAAACAGGTAATAGATTTTCTCAATTCAATCATGGGTACTAACATAAATGATGACTCAGGAATTGGAATCAAGTACATCTCAATCGAAGGAACCAAAAGGCTGGTAAGAATGGCTCTGGACTATGCAATATTACATAACAGAAAGAGTGTAACATTCGTACACAAAGGCAACATAATGAAGTTTACTGAAGGAGCTTTCAGGAACTGGGGATACGAAGTCGCCAGAGAAGAGTATGGAGACTATACAATAACCGAAGACGAGCTATACAAGAAATATTCCGGAACTCAACCGGATGGCAAGATTGTTATAAAAGACAGGATAGCAGATGCCATGCTGCAATTGGTACTGACGAGGCCGGAAGAATACGACATACTTGCAATGCCAAATCTGAATGGAGACTATTTTTCTGATGCTGTTGTGGCTCAGATAGGAGGTTTGGGCCTTGCGCCTTCTTCAAACATGGCGAAGGGAACATTTGTTTTCGAGGCCTCACATGGCACTGCGCCAAAATATGCAAATCAGAACAAGGTGAACCCTGGCTCCCTAGTTCTATCCGCAGCAATTATGCTGGACACAATCGGATTTAAAGAAGCTGATGCACTTATCACAAAAGGCGTCGCCGGGGCCATAGAGAAGAAAACTGTTACCTATGATCTTGAGAGACTTATGGAAGACGCAACTACGGTGTCTACCTCAGGATTTGGTGAAAAGATTATTGAGAATATGTAAATTCAAGTAAATTAATCTACATTGGAGGATTCGTCCTTTTTAAGGAAATTAAAAGAAGGGGGGTTTTAAAATGGATATATATAAATACGCAATGCAAATGGAAGTGGATGGCAGGAATTTTTACCTTGATCTAGCTGAGAAAACAAATAATAAAGGGCTTAAGAATATACTGACTATGATGGCAGACTCTGAAGCTAAACACTATAATGTTATTTTGAGTATGCAAAGAAATGATAAAACAGAATTTTCAGCGGATACGGAGGTATTAACAAATGTAAAAAATATCTTTATGAAAATTAAGGAAGAAAAAGAATTTGATGTTGATACCTCACAGGTAGAGTTTTATAAGAAGGCATTGGAAGTTGAGACAGACAGTGAAAAATTTTATCTGGAAAGAGCTGACGAAGAAAAAGATCCACATAGAAAGGAAATATTTCTAAAGCTGGCAGAGGAAGAAAGAAATCATTGTGTTTTACTTGAAAATCTGGTCGGTTTCGTTTCACAACCTGCCGATTGGCTTGAAAATCCTGAGTGGTATCATTTAGATGAAGAAGATTGAACTATGCTTGAGGTTAAAAACTGTATTCCAGATATTGATTCCTATATCAGGTTGCGGAAGAACACCGGCCTGAGTCCCCGCTCCTATAAAGCTGTTGAGATGGGACTTCCCAATAGTCTTTTTGCAGTAACCGTATACGATGGTGACAAAGTAGTAGGCATGGGACGTGTTATAGGCGATGGTGGTTGTAATTATGAAGTAGTGGATGTTGCTATTGAACCGGAATATCAGGGAAAGGGAATTGGACGCTCTGTAATGGAAGCAATCATGACATATCTGGACAAAAATGCTCCTGAAGGTTCTTATATCTCAATGATTGCGGATGTACCTGCTTTCTATGAAGAGTTTGGCTTCAAATTGTGCTCTCCAAACAGCGAGGGTATGTATATCAGGAAGTAAACCTCCTCTTCATCTATCAGTTATGAATAATTCAATTCAGACAATACCTTTTACGAACCTGGTATTAGCCCTCATCCCGGCTATAGCGGTTATTTTAATTATCTGGAAATGGGGCATCGGTTACAAAAGGTCAATTTACGCCCTTTCCAGGATGCTTATCCAGCTTCTGTTGATAGGATATTTTCTGGTATTTATTTTTAAATCTGACAGTTCCCTGATCGTTATTGCTGTTCTGGCTGTTATGCTTTTTGTATCAAGCTGGATTGCTTTGCATACAAAGAAAATCCCTCGAAGGGAATTATATCTAAAATCATTTTGTTCTATTTTACTGGGTGGAGGCATAATCTTATTACTGATAACGCAGGGCGTCCTCAAACTGCACCCATGGTATCTGCCAAGTTATGTCATCCCTCTTGCAGGGATGATCTTCGCTAATGCGATGAATAGTGTCAGCCTTGCAGTAGAAAGGTTAGAGGCAGAGATTGACAGGAACGTCTCATATGAACAGGCGCGTATTATCGCACTTCGCACTTCTCTTATCCCTATTACAAACTCCCTGCTGGCAGTAGGACTGGTTTCCCTGCCCGGAATGATGACAGGTCAAATTCTGTCCGGAGTATCTCCGTTTATAGCCGCAAGATACCAGATCATGGT
>JBHHYW010000036.1:0-12535 GCA_046757745.1 Candidatus Scalindua sp. | reverse complement strand
GTGAATTGTGTAGGGATTATTAAACAATTACCGAATGCGAAATTTTCTATTCCTTCCATTTCTTTAAATGCCTTATTTCCACACAGACTGGGTGAAATGTGTGCTGAACGTAATATAAGATTAATACATATTAGTACAGATTGCGTGTTTTCAGGTAATAAAGGTAACTATGTAGAGAGTGATATTTCAGATGCGTATGATCTGTATGGGAGAACTAAATTCTTGGGTGAGGTGACCGGGAATGGTTGTTTGACGTTGCGGACGTCAATTGTGGGTCGGCAATTGTCTGGGACAAGTAGCCTTTTTGAGTGGTTTCTTTCGCAAAAAGGTAAAGTTCGTGGTTACCGGAGAGCAATATTTTCAGGGTTAACAACCTATACACTGGCGGAAATTATCAGCACTTTAATTGAGGGGCATCCGACTGTAGATGGCCTATACCATGTATCGAGCAAACCAATAAATAAGTATGATTTATTAAATAAACTAAAAGAGGCATTAAAGTTGGACATTAAAATTATTTCTGATGAAAGTGTCATAATAGACAGAAGTCTTGACCCAACAAGATTTAAAGAGTTGACGCATATCTATATTCCTACATGGGATGAAATGATAGAAGATTTTATTAAAAGGGTTCCGGATTACGAAAAGTGGCGTTTCTAATCCGCAGATTACGCAGATTACACAGATATAAAACTGAATCTATGAAGTTTGTGTAATTCGTGTCAGGAAAAGAGGTAGATGTGATATTTAAAGATAAGAAAATTCTTATAACCGGAGGTACGGGTTCACTGGGGCAGAAGCTTGTTTCAAGAATTCTGACCGGCGAGCTTGGCGCCCCCTCTAAATTAACAGTCTTTTCACGCGATGAAGCCAAGCAACATCAAATGCGGCTGGAGTGGAAGCATAAATTTGCAGCAACAGATGAAATTATTTATCACGAAACGAATGATGTCTTGGAATTCTATATCGGGGATATTCGTAATTTTCAATCAGTACAAAATGCTATAAAAGATACCGACATTGTTATTAATGCGGCGGCATTAAAACAAGTACCGACTTGTGAATATTTCCCGCTTGAGGCTGTTCAAACTAATATTCATGGGGCAAGCAATATAGTAACAGCTATAGCAAGCAGTGACTTTAAGGTTGATACTGCTGTGGGTGTCTCAACTGATAAGGCATGCAAACCTGTTAATGTTATGGGTATGACAAAATCAATCCAGGAACGGATTTTCACTGAAGGAAATCTGAAGTCTCCTCAAACACGATTTATTTGTACGAGGTATGGAAATGTTTTGGCATCAAGAGGGTCAGTAATTCCGTTGTTTGTTGATCAAATTAAAAAGGGTGGACCTGTAACTATTACGATGCCTGAGATGACAAGATTCTTGATGAGTTTGGATAGGGCTATTGATACTATATTTGCTGCTATAAAGAATGCTAAGCGAGGAGAAACATACATTCCAAAAGTTCCATCTGCCAGGATTACAGATGTTGTTGATGTTATGATTGGTGACAGGAAAATAGAGATTCAATATACTGGCATTCGTCCAGGCGAGAAAACACATGAAGTACTAATTTCTGAAGAAGAGTGCCATCGAACAACTGATCGAGGTGATTATTTTGTCATTCAACCCATACTGCCAGAATTAAGATCATCTGAAAAGGTTGATACTTGTCTGAATAAAGAATACATCTCTGCGGATGATTTGATGAATAAGGACGAGATTAGAGAGTTGCTAAGGAAGAATAATCTTTTGATAGATGACTAGTCCACAGATTGCGCAGATTGACGCCGATTAAAAACTTTAAATGTCTTTAGAAACTGCGGATGACATATTATGGAAAGGGATGAAAGGACATATGAAATAATTGGAGCTGCAATGGAGGTACACAAAGAGCTTGGAAACGGTTTTTTAGAAGCTGTGTATCAAGAGGCATTGGGAATAGAATTTATAGAACAAGAAATACCTTATAAAGCACAACCTGTTATAGATATATTTTACAAGAAAAAGTTACTTGAGAAAAAATATCAGCCAGATTTTATTTGTTTTGATGAAGTAATTGCCCGCCTGCCTCTCCTGAGCGAGTCAAGGGGTTGATTTGTCAATGTATTATGTCTATGTTTTATTGAGCGAAAAAGATGAAAAATTTTATATCGGATTTACACAAGATTTGAGAAAAAGGATAAAAGAACATAAGGAAGGAAAAGTAAAATCAACTGCTAGTAGACGTCCCTTAAAGCTAGTTTATTATGAATCGTGTTTGCATGAAAAGGACGCGATCAAAAGAGAAAAATACTTTAAAACCGGATTTGGAAGAAGGTTTTTAATGAATCGTCTCGAATTCTTTTTCAAAGCGGTATAATGTATTAGGCTCGCGATGGCGGGCAGGTAGAAATAAAGGCATTAGAAAAACTGTCTGTAATTGAAGAATCTCAGATTATCAATTATCTGAAAGCTACTGGATTAAAAGTAGGACTTCTAATCAATTTTGGCTCTAAGTCGTTAGAATATAAAAGATTTGTTTACAACTATTAATTTGCGTGAATCTGCGAAATCTGCGGATATGAAAAGGAATTCTTAACATGAAAGTAATGACTATTCTCGGCACCCGCCCGGAGATAATTCGCTTATCTCTAATCATAAAGAAACTTGATAAATATTGTGAACATACCCTTGTCCACACCGGCCAGAACTATGACGACAGTCTTAATAAAATCTTTTTTGATGATTTACAGCTCCGTCAACCTGATTACTATCTTGGTATAAAAGGAGATACCTTTGGGGAACAGATTGGAAAGATATTAATAGAATCAGAAAAAATCATTCGTAAGATTAAACCGGACAAGATCCTCATCCTGGGAGATACTAACAGTGGACTTGTTAGTATAATTGCGAATCGAATGGGAATCCCAATATTTCATATGGAAGCAGGTAACAGATGTTTTGACGACCGTGTACCAGAAGAAGTGAACCGCAGGATTATAGATCATTCCAGTAGTATTCTTTTGCCGTATACACATAACAGCAAAGAGAACCTTATCAGAGAGGGCATTGAGATAAATAGAATATATGTTATTGGGAATCCTATCAATGAAGTTATTAATGCTTACGGTGAAATGATAAAGAAGAGCAATATTCATGAAAGATTAAAGATAAAACCTAAAAAGTATTTTCTCGTTACAATGCATAGAGAAGAAAATGTGGATATAAAAGAGCGTTTGTCCAAAATATTAGATGCACTCGAGAAGATTCAAAGAAAATATGAAATGCCCGTCATATGTAGCCTGCATCCGAGGACGAAAAAAAGGATGACAGATTTTGGCCTCACCTTAGACAATAAGGATATCCATTTGCTGACGCCACTCGGATTTCTTGATTTTATTGCCCTTGAACAGCAAGCTTTTTGTGTCATAACCGACAGCGGGACGGTTCAAGAGGAATGCTGTATCTTTAAAGTTCCAAACGTAACAATCAGGGATGTAACTGAGAGACTGGAAACCCTTGAAGCTGGTAGTAATATAATTACCGGTATTGAACCTGAGAAGATACTGAATAATCTGAATATAGCTTTAAATGAACAAGCAATTTGGCAAATTCCGATGGAATATATTGTGAAAAACGTATCAAACACCGTGATTAAAATAATCCTGAGTAATTTACCCACTTAACAATTTAACGAATTCACCAATCAACCATTTGACTAATTAAAAATGCTAAATTCTCTTTTAAGACAAAAAAACATTAAACCTGTTATGCTTCTATTGGCCATCAGTTTTCTGGCCTACCAAATTGCAGGGATTATACCTGCGATGCTTACGGTATCTTTAGGAACCTGGATGCGTACGGTCTTTTCTGTTATGCCTGGCGTTATCCTTGTGATTATTATTGCATTATGGAATCCATCGGGACAAACAGTGCGTTTAGAGCGTCCTAAACTTCCTTCAATCAAGGACATTATTTCAAAGAGAAATCTAATCTTTCTGCTTCCTCTGTGTTTCTTTTGCGGAGAGATAACATTCTGGCTTACAACACATTTTGAACTATTCACCTTAGTCGGTCAAGTCATTCTCTTTGGTTCGATGCTTTTCATGCTGTCAATCGGAATGTTTAAACCTGAATTGGGCCCGGTTGCATTCTTTCCTTTATATCCCTTCCTCATGTTTGCAGAGGCAAGAATTTACGGGTGGAGTTGGCTGGTTAGGGATAGGCCGAATGTAAGTGAATGGCTGAAAGCAACATTTTTCATGCTGGAAAATATCAACGTTGTCATGCTTTCATTTGCGATCGGCTTTATTTTTTTTCTTATTAGATATGGAGACCAAATTAGAAAAACTATGTTGGATAAGCCGATCATTATATTTTTATTATGGACGTTGATATCAGTGATTACTGCCAATGACCCTGTTGAAGGCTTGAGGGTATATTTCATTAAGTGGATATTCCCTATTACCATCTACTATGCAACATTCTTTACTGTAAAAAGGATCAATGGTATCAGGGAAATACAGGTGGCGCTTGTGACACTGTTATTTCTATCGTGTTTACTTACCATACAGAATGCAGTTCTTTCAGAAGGAAACACGGCAACAGAAGAGCGTGCAATGGTCATATCAGTAATAGGACGACAAACCGGCCCATTAATTGTGTTGATCCTTCCTCTGGCAGTTAGTCTTTTGTATGACAAAACCTCGTCAATATATATCCGAATCCTTTCCCTTTTTGCCATTATCCTTTCGTTTATAATGGTTGTATGGGAAATGCAACGTATAGTTTTTCTCTGTGGTGGTTTTATGATTTTTCTTGCTTTTTTACTCTATCCTCAAAGGCGTAAATGGTACGTAATCTTTTACGCCATAGTGGGGATAATTATATTTATTTCTTTTGAGAGAATAATCATGTTGGTTGAGTTTCTGCGGCCTTCTTTGCTCCATGAAAATCCCCTTGCTATTTCACAAAATCTAGACCGTGTATATCTTTGGGAAAAGGCATTAGAAATCATTAAAGACAACCCTTTTCTCGGAATAGGTCCGGGCGGATTTTTGCTTTTGCAGATCGGATACTATACTCCTGAAGTAAGCTCTCATAATATATTTTTAGAGGTTGCTTTAGAATCTGGTATCGTTGCCGCTGTCCTTTTTGCAACGATATATTTTGTCCCTATTATTAAATATTTAGTTTCAATTATAAAGAATAACAGTTTGGAATTTGAACAAGATTTAAGACCATGGATTATTTCTTTGATGTCGTACTGTTTGTTTCTAATGACTTCAACATCTTGGGAGTGGGGTTATGGTATTATGATATTTTGTATGCTGGCTGTCGTGGTAGGGACTATGAGAAAGGCCGAGAGAAAAGAGCTAAGCGTGTAGCAAAGTGGAAAGTGTAAATCGAAATCGCAAAGAGCATAGAGCATGGAGCATGGCGGAAGGCAGCAAAGAAAGAAAGGAAGAAATGAAACTAAACGGGCAACTATTCCAAGGGCATAATTTCCAACTGTTCATTCAGTTTACCAAACGGGAATTTCTTACACGATACAAACAGTCATTTATGGGAATTGGTTGGGCGATTATGCAACCCTTATTTATGATGGCGATATTTAGTGTTATATTTGGAGGTTTTGCCAAAATTCCCAGTGATAATATTCCCTATCCAATTTTTTCTTATACTGCGCTACTGCCATGGGCTTTCCTGTCCACCAGTATTAATACGGGAGTGAACAGCCTTGTCAGTAATACCTCTCTCATAACCAAGGTATATTTTTCACGGGAATTGCTCCCCTTCGCTTCCATTACCACCGCTGTTTTAGACTTCATGATTGCCGCTATTATTTTTTGTGGTATGTTACTATGGTATAGAATTGATTTAACCATATATACATTTCTCTTTGCTCCGCTATTTATTTTACAAGTATCTATGGTGGCTGCTGTTGTTTTGATTCTATCTATATGGAACGTCAGGTACCGTGATGTTCGGCATGGACTACCTTTAATAATTCAGTGCTGGATGTATGCCTCTCCGGTTGTATATCCTTTAAGTCTTGTGCCGGAAAAATGGAGAACATTGTATCTTATGAACCCTATGGCAGGTTTAATTAATAGCTATCGTTTAATTTTTCTTCAAGGCCAACCACCAAGGGTAACGGAAATTCTCCCTGCTTTTATTTTTGCGCTTATTGGTCTTCCATTGTCTTACCTCTACTTCAAGAAGGCAGAGAAAAGCTTTGCGGATATCATCTGACGAAGTCAGATGGCATAGCGCACGGCGCAAAGCGTAAGGAGTATAGATGATTAGATTTCGTTTTCAGGACTTGGAAATCTGGCAAATGGCAATAGAAATTGCTGATAAATTACTTGACATTGCAGATGAACTTGAAAAAAAGCGGTTGTATCGATTCGCAGAACAGCTTCGAGGTGCTGGTATGAGTATGTCGAACAATATTGCCGAAGGTAGCGGTTCAAATTCAGATAGAGAATTTTGCCATTTCCTTAATATTGCCAGAAGATCCACTTTCGAAAATGCGAATATCTTGATATTACTGGAAAGAAGAAGTTTGATCGGTCAAGTAGCTATGGATTCACTACTAGAAAATTTGGATCATTTATGCAGAAAAATTACCAATTTCCAAAAGACCCTCAAATAGCCCTTTGTACTGAGAGCCATGCGCTCTTTACCCTTTGCGCTCTGCTCTTTGCCCTATGCGCTTTGCGTGTTAACCCATGTCTAACCCCTCAATAATCTTTGATAACGTTTCAAAATCCTTTCTTAAAGGGACTGGAGTTTCAACCTCTTTAATAGAAGCAGTGTATAAAGGCAGTAGGAAAATTATAAACAAATTGTATAACGGAAATGAGCAGGAAAAAGACCAATGTTTTTGGGCTCTTAAAGATATAAGCTTTGAAGTGGGACAAGGAGAGGCCTTTGCTATTATTGGACCAAACGGGGCAGGAAAGAGTACGGCATTAAAGATTCTGAGCAAGGTTTCTCAACCAACAAAGGGAAGGGTAGTCGCTAATGGGAAAATGGCATGTCTCATAGAGCTGGGGGCCGGTTTTCATCCGGAATTGACTGGCAGAGAAAATATTTATTTATATGGCACCATAATGGGAATGACGCAGGGTGAGATTAAGAAATGTTTTGATGAAATCTTGGATTTTTCGGGGATTTCAAAATTTCTGGATACTCCACTTAAACGGTATTCATCAGGTATGCATGCCCGCCTCGGATTTTCTGTAGCTATACACACACGTCCTGATATTCTGTTAGTTGATGAGGTTCTGGCGGTTGGTGACTGGGCTTTTCAACAAAAGTGCTATGCTGAAATGGAGAAATATCGCAAAAGAGGTACAACCATTATTTTGGTGTCTCATAATATGGATGCCATTACAAAGGTTTGTGACAAGGGGCTAGTTCTAAATAAAGGGAAAATAGAGATTATTGGATCGTCCCATGAAATAGCCGGCCGTTATTTAGCAGATGCTGCATTTCGATCAAGGGGGGTTTTGCAGGATGATGGATGCAAACATGTAATACTAGAAGGAGTGCAGATCTTCGATGGGAAAGGCAATAAAAAGGCAGGATTTCAATCAGACGAAGCTGTTTGTCTTACAGCCCGATTTAAGATAGTTGAATGGACAGGTCCATGGATCTTCGGACTTTCTGTTACAAGGCCGGATAATCTATTGGTTTTTTCAGCTCCGGTTGCATGGCAGGAAACAAAGCCGCATACAACAAGTATTATTTTAAAGATTGAATTTAACATTAAATTGCTTCGTGGAGATTATTTTTTAGGTGTTTGGGTTACCTCTAAAGATTTGACAAAAGTTTATGAGCAAGATGCCACAGCAGTTCCGATTGTTATTATTGAAAAGTACGCTCATGGTGGAATTGTTGATTTGAGGCCAAAGGCAGTACTGTTAGAAGAAGATTAAATGCAGAAAAAGAACGTTGAAGTTGATAGAACAGTCAATCAAATCAAAAAATGGCATATACCAAAGCTGCGAGTAACTAAGGTGATTAGTTCTATTCTTCCTTTAAAACTTAAATTATATATTGAAAAGTCATACCTTTTCTTTATGAATAAAGTAAAGTTTAGAAAAGAACACATCAAATATAGTAAACGTTGGTATGAAGAAGTCTACCATTCTACTGATATATATTACTTACCCCAGCGTGATTATTATGAGGTAATGAAGCAAAGTGAAGAGGCAGGAGAAATAAAGCAATTATTAGAGACATTTGCATCAATTAATTTACCTGAAGATGAAAAAATGAGTTGGCTTGAAGTCGCATGCCATCATGGTAAAACACCATTTGTTCTTGCTGAGAAATATAAAAATACTCATTTTTATATGTTTGATTTTAGTAAGGTAGCCGTTGAATGGTGTAATAAATATAATCCTTTTCCTGATAGAACAACCATCTGGCAGGGTGATATACGAAATATTGAATTCGACGAAATGAGGTTTAACGGTTATTTTGATGTTATTACCTGTATGGATGTAACAGAGCATTTACCGTATAAAATATACATTAAAGCTATAAAAGAGATAAGCAGAGTGTGTAAAGTAGGAGGTTTACTTGTGTTAAGACAAGGAAATGTTCCGTTGCGAGAACACATAAATATTTTAGATGAAAATAAACTGGTTAAAGATTTTGAAAAAACAGGTTTTCGTAAAATTGATGAATTACCACATCGTTGCCATGTACTCAAACGTGAATAGTATATTTGAAATTTAAATAACAGTCAAAGTTTTGTGTGAGGGTTTTAAAGCTTCCTGAACTGTTTATAGGGATTTTAGTGCAAAAGGTTATAAACTGGTCAAAAATAGATCGAGCTATTATTAATCTTGCAGGAGAATGGATGGGCTTAGGAGACGTAATCGCTGCTTCTCCATTAGTGTATGCTATTAAGTCTGCCTCACCAAAGTGCAAGATATATTTAATTCTTACAGGGGATAAATGGAATTCAATTGTCAACTTAATGGAGGGGGCTCCACAGACTATAAATGTAAAAAAAAGCTTTTATCGTTTGAGGGAATTATGGATTCACGGGCTTCTCAATTTACGTAGACCATGGCTAAGAACGGCTTATTTTTATGATTATATGGCGCCACGCTACAGAGCCTCACTCTTGGGATTTCTAATTGGTGCTGAATTTCGTTTCGGATATGATCAAAATGGTATGACTAGAGAAGAAAGGCCACTGCATAACACACATAATTTACCTTATAATTCCATCGGTATAAATGTATTTGATTATTCAAACGAATTCAATTGTATTACTAATTTAAAATGTAGTTCAAGTCTACATTTAGCGAAAAACACTTTAGTCGATAAAGGAAAAATATTGATTAATGCTCTTGGAATTGATTGTAGCAAAGGATTGTTAGCTATACATCCTGGGAGTAGTTCTAATCTTCAAGCCAAGAGATGGCCGACTGAGTCATTTTCCAAACTAGCTCAAATACTTAATTCAAAATATGATATCAGCACTTTGGTTATTCTCGGTCCAGACGATAAGGAATTACGTAATAGTTGGAAAGAGGAGACATATGTGTGTTTTCTTGATAATGACTATTCAATTTACGATATTGCTGCAATCTTGACTTGTTGTAAGTGCTTAATTAGTAATGATAGTGGCATTATGAACTTGGGTTTTTCACTCGGTGTTCCCGGCATAGGTTTATTCGGCCCCACGAATTCTTCAAAACATGATGGATGGTATCCGAATAGTATTTTAATACAATCTAAATATAATTTTGTGTGTCCTCCCTGTTATGGCACCGATCGTTATATAAAATGTGCTGGAATTCCACCTTCCTGTATGGAGAGTATAACTATTGATGAAGTGTTAGAAAAGCTAGAAGGATTATTGCAAAAATGTGCGGTATAGTAGGTATTGTAGGAAGTAACGAAGAGCCTACTCTAAAGAAAATGCTAGGTGCTATGAAGCACCGTGGCCCAGACGATGATGGGATGTTTACTGTTCCTGATAAGCTGGCAATAGGAATGGTAAGGCTGTCTATTATTGATCTAGCAACCGGTCATCAGCCTTTGGGCAATGAGGATGGATCAATTCAAGTCGTTTGTAATGGGGAAATTTATAATTATCTGGAATTGCGGAATGAGCTAAAAACGAAAGGGCATGTTTTTAAAACAGATTCTGATACGGAAGCTATTGTTCATGCATATGAGGAATTTGGAGATGATTGTGTCGTCAAATTTAATGGTATGTTTGCTTTTGCCTTGTGGGATAGCAAAAAATCTCAATTAATGCTTGCGCGGGATAGGCTCGGTATAAAGCCCCTTTATTATGCATTTCATAATAACAACATTTACTTTGCATCAGAGATAAATGCCATCCTTACTATTCCGGAATTTAAGAGACAACTCAATTTAAATAGCCTTCATAACTATTTCGGCGGCATGGTTGCAATTGGCGAAGAGACGGCTTTTCATGACATATATCGTTTTCCGCCAGCGCATATCGCATGGATTAAAGATGGAAAGTTGCATAAGAAAAGATATTGGAATCTACAATTTCTTCCTAAAAATGATAAAAGTGAGGATGAACTTTGTGAAGAGTTTCAAGCGCTGTTTGATGATGCAGTCCGTATCCAATTGCGTTCGGACGTACCTCTTGGAGTCTTTTTAAGTGGAGGTATTGATTCTGCTGCGGTTGCAGAAAGGGCAATTCACCATTTGGGAAAGCTAAAAACCTTTAGCCTTGGTTTTTTAGAAGAGGATGATGGTGAAGTCCCTAATGAGCTTGAATATGCAAGAAAAACGGCTGATTATTTAGGGACTGAGCATTATGAGTTTAAACTGGAAGGCGATATGGTCCGTAAGCATTCAAAGGAGACGATTGAATCTTTTGGTGATTTATATTCAGGCCCTACCCCGCAATATTTTATAGCAGAGCTCGCAAGGAAGCACGTGAAGGTTGTACTTTCCGGTTTGGGAGGTGATGAATTATTCGGGAATTATGACAGACCGCGTAGATTTGAACATAATATGGGTAAAAGTTCTCTTTTTTTGTTTAGATGTCTAGATCGCAATGAAGTTATAGAAAAAATCTTCAAGAAGTGTTTCAAAAATACACCGGGAAAATTAGGTCAGATTATTCGAAGGTCTATTTCCCCCGGTGAAGTGTATTCTAATCGGGCAGAGGCAATTTTTAAAAAAAAACAAAGGGAATCTATCTTGAACAGGGATATTATTTCGCAATTGGATAACGAAATGCGATGCGAAGCAATTTATCAGGATATGTTTAATGATGTGTATTCTTTTCCTTTAGCAGATAAAATCATGGCAATTGACCTGAAAACCCAACTTGTAGATGAATACCTTGCTTACGCGGACAGATTTACTATGGCTCATTCCCTGGAAGCAAGGGTGCCTTTTCTTGATCATAGATTGGTTGAGTGGGCAGCGGCTCTACCTGTTGAGAAAAGGTATCGTAATGGCGATCCAAAATACTTGTTGAAGCGTGCCTTACAGAAATATCTGCCTGAAGAAACATTTCAAAGGCCTAAAATGGGATTTTCTCTTCCCTATGGAAAGTGGCTGGAGGGGCCGATGTCTTCTCTCATAGACGAGTATCTTTCTCCACATTATTTGTCAAAACAGCAAATATTTAATAGTCAGACCGTACATTCCATAGTTAAAGACTTTAGAATGGGGAAAAGAGGTTCAATTGTATTTCAATTGTGGTCTTTAATAGTGTTTCAGATGTGGCATGATATATATTTTAATCAACCTCATTATGTCTACAATAAAACAACAACGTCTTCACATAGGAGCTAAAAATCTTATTGATATTCCCAAAGTATCGTGGGGTGTGTTATCCCAGGAATCATGGATACATTTAGGGGAAGAAAAACCAGATATAACTTCTATTAAGAAACCACAAATACAAATTAAAAAGAGCAAAAAGCAAAGATTTAGAGGAATGGTGAGAAAAATTATATATGCCTTACGTCATGCGCCATGCGCTTTACGCACAGTGATTGGTGAAGTTGGTGAAAGAAAAGAACAGTTTCCTTTAGCGAACGATATTAATCAAATTGATTTGTCGATAGTAGAAAAATCAAAAATTATGCCCTGGTATTATAAAAAAGGGGATGTCTTACCTTTTCAAGATCACACCTTTACTTTCGTCTATTCTGAGCATTTTTTCGAACATCTTTTTTTAGATGAGGCGCTCAGCATTTTCAAAGAAATATTCAGGACAATGAAGAGAGGGGCTGTCTGCAGAACCGTTGTTCCTGATGCAGATTTAAGGGTTTATGAATCGCCTGAGCCTCCAGGGTATCCAGGGGACAGCATATCGTGGGACCATCCGGAAAAACATAAAACAAGGTGGTCGTATACAGTATTAAGGGAAGTATTAGATATAGCAGGATTTGAGAAAATAATGGGCCTTGTGTATTGTACGCTGGACGGGAAATTTATCAATAAAACTCCGGTGCAGTTTCAGATGGATTATGCCGGGTGTATTGATACGGACGTTGTTTTCGATATGAGCTATA
>JBHHYW010000035.1:0-12733 GCA_046757745.1 Candidatus Scalindua sp. | reverse complement strand
AATTTGATGTGGCAAATCCCATCACCCGAATTTTTTACAGCGCCAAAAATTATCAAAAATAATGGTATATCAAAAGTGCCCGTTGTAAATCTGGATTTTTTATGAAAGATATGCTAATCTTACAAATCATGAAGGAATTTCTTTTCCATCACACACCAAATCATACATGTCTGTCATGAAAGCCGTTCTGATTAATGCCCCCCAACAATATCTCATTCCCCACCTTAATATTTTACATCTTTCTATCAAAACATTTCAAATACTCCCTCAAATATGCTAAAATGATTTCTTCTTTAACACTCTGGTAAAATCAAAAGGAAGGTATTTATATGGCAGGATTCCTGGACAAGTTTAGAGGCAATGTGGTTTCATCTGTATGGAAGGACAAAAAAGATGTGCCTAAGGAAATTGATATAGATGACAAGATCGCCCTCGGTGTATTGCTGTGGGTTGTTGCAGAGGCCGATGATAAGTTTCTGGCGAAAGAGGATGAGAAGATCAGGGAGATCCTTACCACTTCACACACCAAGATCTCAGAGGATGAGATAGAGACTGTTCTGACCTCCATCAAGGAAGCGGCAAATGAGAGGATAGACCTGTATCGTTTTACACGTGAGGTAAGTAAGGACCTGTCATATGAGATGAGAAAATCAATTATCGAGACTCTCTTTCATGTTGCATGCTGTGATGAAGAGCTGGACCGTAATGAAATGGAAACGATAAGAAAGATTTCAGGCCTCTTCCATTTATCACACAAAGACTTTATCAATGCCAAGATAAAGGCCAAGAAAGAGTTCGGCATAGATACAGTTGAGTAAAGTGGTTAGTCATTGGTCACCTGTCCTTAGTCATTCGTTACTGGTTTTATCATTTATCCCTTTTTCTTGCTTCTCATCCTATCCCGCATCATCCCGTTATCCCGTCTAAAATATTTTTCTCATACTCCCCCGAATATGCTAAAATGATTATTGTATTATTCCTTTGTTTGCTTAAATCTAAATTGAGAGATTTGTAGCCACAGGCTTTAGCCTGTGGCTACATCAATACAAAACTGCGTAACACAGATATTATTATAACTATGGAAAAGTTTTTCAACACATGCCCCAGAGATTGTTACGACACCTGTGCCATGATTACAACGGTTGAGGATGGGAAGGCAGTCAAACTTCAGGGCAATCCAAAGCATCCTATAACGCAGGGTTTCCTCTGCTGGAAGATACAGAATGCATTAAAGTTCGTATATTCATCCGAACGTCTGAAGCATCCCCTGAAGAGAGTGGGAAAGAAAGGAACGGACGACTTCCGGGAGATTACGTGGAAAGAAGCGTATAAAGAGATTGCTCATAGAATGGAGGACGTACAGATAAAACATGGAGCGGGCGCAATCCTTCCATTTCACTATTACGGCCACATGGGGCTTCTGAACAAACAATTATCACAACGAATTTTCACTACCCTGGGTACAAGCAACTGTTCACCCACAGTATGTTCAAATGCAGGACGAACTGCCCTGCAGTATGTATACGGTGGTTTCTGGGGGATTGATCCGGAAGAGATCCCTTCCTCCAAACTTATCATCTTCTGGGGACTGAATGGGCCTTGGAGTAACTTGCACGGCTACAATATGGTTAAGGAAGCTGTGCGTAACGGGGCAAAGTTCTACGTTATTGACCCATTGAAGACCGGACGGCTTGGCAAACATCTTGCTATCAAACCAAACACTGACGGCGTCCTTGCGCTTGGTATTGCAAATTACCTGATAACAAATAATCTATATGATAAAGAACATATAGAGAAGCATACACACGGTTTTGAGCAGTTCAGGGAGGTGGCAAAGGGCTTTGACATTGAAAGGGTTTCAAGGATAACAAACTTATCCGTTGAAGATATCAGGGTGTTGGCCGAAGACCTGTATCGAATAAGGCCAAATTTTATTCATTTGGGTTTTGGTATTCAGAAACATCTCTACGGAGGCGAGGCCGTCAGGACTATTGCACTCCTTCCTCCTCTGGCGGGTGGATTCAGGGTACATTACAGCAATACTGATAGAGAGATAGACCTTGGCTTTCTCCAGGGCAAACATCTTGCAAATCAAGCCCCAACGGGAAATCAAAAGATGCACAACATGGCGCAGCTCGGACGCATACTGGAGGCCGGAGAGGTAAAATTCCTTTTTGTTTTCAATACCAACCCACTGGTCAATCTGCCCAATCAGCAACTTGTGAAAAAGGGTATGGAGAGTGAGAATGTTTTTACTGTTGTGCATGACCTCTTTTTAAATGATACCTGCAGTTACGCTGACATCGTCCTGCCTGCCCCGAGTTTCCTGGAATCATTTGACATCCATGTATGTTATTACCACAATCATATGTCCATAAACCAGAGGGCAATTGAGCCCCTCTACGAATCAAAACCCAACTATCAGGTATTCAGGGAACTTTCTGAAGCCCTTGGCCTGAACTCCAAAGAGCTATTTCCGCCTGAGCGTGAAGTAGCGGAAGAGTTTCTCAGCAGAAGTAAGGCAGTGGATTTCACATTGAAAGACCTGGAACAGGACGGTTTCTGTAAGATGAAACCAAGGCCGCAGGATGAATATCTCACACCTTCCGGTAAGATTGAAATGTATTCTCAACTGGCAGAAAAGGCTAATATTCCACCGTTGCCCGGTTATTATGAAGAAGATAAAAGCGACTACCCTTTCCAGTTCTTAACGGTTAATCATAAACAAATAACACGTTCTCAGTTTCACAATGTATGGAAGGAAGAGATAGAACCAATCGTTCTGATTAACGAAGAAGACGCAAAAGAGAAAGATATAAAGGAAGGTGATTGGGTAAGGCTGAAAAATGACCAGGACACATTGAAGATGAAGGCTCGTCCTACTACAGACATAAAGCGGGGAGTTGTATTAGCCTATGGAGGCCTGTGGTCGAAGCTATGTGATGGTAAAGGTGCAAACACCCTGATTCCGGATGTTGTTCAGGACTTTGGTGGAAACGCTACCTATAATTCCACCTATGTTGAAATTGAAAAGTTGAAGGTTTAATCGTAATCAATCTCTTTCGTATTCATTCTAATTGATATATCAACCATTTTAATCACATCACTTATATCAAAGGGTTTATAAATACAACCAACAACTCCCTCTATTTTAGCCTTTTCAATCTTTTGTATATTAGACGTATTTCCAGTCATAAATACAACGGGTAATTCTGGCCTTATTGTTTTACATCTCTTGAATAATTCATATCCGTTCATTTCAGGCATATTATAGTCTGTTATTAAGAGATCAAAGGTTTGATGTTTTAATAAATTGATTGCGGCTTTTCCACCCTGTACCGTTTGTACAGAATAAAGTTTTGTGTCTTCCAGCAAACTTCTAAATGTGTCTCTAAGCAAACTATTATCATCAACAACTAATATTCTACCCTTCTTCTCCCCGTTCTTTGTCTTATCCAGATTATTGTTCATATATTTTTCTCTCCCAAGTTCACGCTGAGAAGTTATGAAACAGAATTAATAATGAGCCTTATGTATTGCAATTCCCTCAGTGTGGCATAATAGCCCTCCTGTCCCACAATGTCAATTTATATTTTTTGTTATCTGGATTTTCCCCATTGTAAAGAAACTTTGTTCTATATAATAATGCCAACTATGACAAAGAGGACACATAAAGTAATCTTACCAAGATTTGGCAAATACCTTGAGTACCTGAGAAAAAACAAAAAACTAAAACAATCTCAGGTTATTTACAAAAGTAAGAAGATAAAGGATGGGTGTAAGATTTCCAGCAGTAATCTTTCTCGATATGAAGCGGGTAAAACAGGAGACCCTTCATTACCATTATTAAAAACATTTTCTATTATTTATGATGAACCGCTTGAAAATTTTATAAAGGTTTTAATGAAAGAAAAATATGGTGTGGACATTGAATATGAAAAGTTAAATCAATCTTATATAAAGGAATCAGAATCTATCTACGTACTTCAGTTGGAAGAGATTGAAGAGATGATAAAAAGATTAAATAATAACGGTCTGTTTATGTTGAAGGTTATTCTAAAGGGTTTGGCTACTCAAGAAGAGTTTTTAACAGATTGAGCTTCTCATATAGTCTTTCGTAACCGTTCACGGGGAATCAGCTAAACTCCATTGCAAAAGAAGTCACAACCCCCTTAATCCCCCTTTTTTAAGGGGGATTAAGGGGGTTTTAAAAAAACGAACGAATAAGGCTTTGCCTGGTTTCCCATGATACGTGGAGGCCTACCCGCCCGTACCGAATGGTACGTTCGGGCGGGAAGGCACTTCGGGCAGGTATCAGTGTCCGGAATTCAAATCTCTGGCGATTTTATTTAAGGCGGAGCCTGCACGAAACCATTCTATCTGCTGCCCGGACATTGTATGTCTTGTTTCTATCTCTTCCTCTGTACCGTCACTGTGCCTGGTCGTTACACTGACATTTCTACCGGGGGCGAGTTTGCCCAAACCCGTAATCGAAACCCTATCGTCCTCACGAAACTTTTCATAGTCAGATGGATTGATAAATGTCAGAGGGAGGATCCCCTGTTTCTTTAAATTAGTTTCATGTATTCTGGCGAATGAGCGAACGATAACGGCTACTGCTCCAAGGTATCTCGGAGACATGGCGGCATGTTCTCGGGAAGATCCCTCTCCGTAGTTTTCATCACCCACAACTACCCATGAAACTCCGCGTCTCTTATAATCACGGGCGATATCAGAATATCGTACACCGCTTTCACCGGTAAACAGGTTTTTGCCTGTACCTGCAGAACCGTCAAATGCATTTACAGCGCCGGAAAAAGTATTATCAGATATTCTGTCCAGATGCCCCCTGTACTTCAGCCAGTGACCAGCCGGGGAGATATGATCGGTTGTACATTTTCCTGAAGCCTTCAGCAACAAAAGGACGTCTACATAATCATTACCATCCCATGGAGCAAACGGAGTCAGCGCCTGAAGGCGTTCCGATTTGGGATTGATAACAACCTCTACTTCCGACCTGTCTTCCGGGGGAGGCACATTACCTTTGCCGTGACCGGCAAATCCGGCAGATGGCAGTTCTTTCGCTGACGGTTCTGCCAGCGTTACATCCTCGCCGGATTCTGTTTTTAATTTGTCTTTTAACGGGTTGAAGGAGAGGTGACCGGAAAAGGCAAGCGCCGTAACAATTTCAGGAGAGCCAATGAACGAAAGCGTCTCTACGTTGCCATCGTTACGGGCACGAAAATTTCTATTGTATGAGGTAATGATAGTGTTTCTCTCTCCCTTTTTGATATCGGTTCGTTTCCACTGGCCAATGCATGGTCCGCAAGCATTGGCCAACACGGTTGCACCGGCGTCGGTCAGGGCCTTCATCTGGCCGTCACGCTTAATGGTATCTTCTATCAGGTTTGATCCTGGGGTTATCAGTAATGGGATTGCCAACTTCATGCCTTTGGCAACCGCATCCTTTGCCACGGCGGCAGCACGTCCCATGTCTTCATAAGAAGAGTTCGTACAGGAACCAATAAGGGCAAATTTAATGTTATCAGGATAACCTTCCCTGTCGACCTCGTCATGGAAATCCGATATGGAGCGTACCTTATCGGGAGTATGAGGGCCGCAGACCAATGGTTCAAGTTCTGATAAATTGATTTCTATAATCGTATCAAAATATTTTTCAGGTTCTGCATATACCTCGTCATCTGCCCTGAGATATCCTGAGTATTCCTCAGCTAAATCGGCTATGTCAGACCTTTCGGTTGTTCTCAGATAATCCGACATCCGGGAATCGAAAGGAAATGTTGAAGTTGTTGCGCCGTGTTCCGCCCCCATATTACATATGGTTGCTTTACCCGTGCATGATATGGAGTCTGCACCGTCTCCAAAATACTCGACTACAGAGCCTGTCCCTCCTTTAACCGTAAGCTCTTTCATTACCCTTAAGATGACGTCCTTGGGAGATGCCCAGCCGGATAATTTACCGGTTAATTTTATGCCGATAATACCCGGCCACTTCAGGCCGAACGGCAGCCCTGCCATTACATCTACTGCATCCGCTCCGCCTACACCGATTGCCAGCATACCCAGGCCTCCTCCATTGGGAGTATGTGAATCTGTGCCGATGAGCAGGCCGCCGGGAAAGGCATAATTCTCTAAAACGACCTGATGTATAATACCTGCTCCAGGGTTCCAGAAGCCCATGCCGTATTTTTTTGCAGAAGACGATAAAAAGTCAAAGACCTCCTTATTGGTTATTTTTGATATTGGCAAATCGTCTTCCACACCCTTATGCGCCAGGATCAGGTGGTCGCAATGGACGGTAGTAGGCGCCTGTACACTCTGAACACCGGAAGACATAAATTGCAGGATCGCCATTTGAGCAGTCGCATCCTGCATTGCCACCCTGTCCGGGTAAAGGTCTACGTTAGACTCCTTCCGTGTATACGGTTTTATGTCCTCCGGTTTCATATGGGAATAAAGGGTTTTTTCAGTAAGAGCCAAACCTCTTCCTAATACATCCCTTGCTTTCCGGTGTTTTTCTTCTAAATTTTTATATAATTTTTCGCATATCTCGATCATAATATTTTCCTCCTTGTATACATTAGCTCCCTTTTGTCGCTAATTTATTATAGCAAAAAAACATTTTAATAAAATGTTCATTTGATTAAAAATTCTTTTCAACCTGTTTATTTTTTTCAAACTTTTGTATTTTTTGTTAACTATAAAAACAGCTAAACACTATAATGGCAGAAAAATAAAACCATGAGGCTTTTTACCAGGGCAAACATCTTGTTAATCCTGTTATTTTCTGTTAAAGAAAGAACTGAAAGGAACTGATTTATGCAGATCGGACAATATGAGTTACATTCGATTGAGACCGGGAGGTTTGCCCTTGATGGCGGTGCGATGTTCGGTATTGTGCCAAAACCGTTATGGAATAAGCTTAATCCTTCGGATGATGAAAACAGGATAGAGATGGCCCTCAGATCATTACTGATCATGGATGATAAACACAAAATCCTTGTTGATACCGGTATCGGTACTAAATTTTTCGAAAAATATAGGGAAATCTATAAGATCGATCAAAGCAAATATAACCTTACGTCATCTCTGGAAAAATACAATCTGGAAGCAAAGGACATGACTGACGTGATCCTGACACACCTGCATCTGGATCATGTTGGAGGAGCAGTTTATAAAGACGGCAACAAGCATAAGCTTGCGTTTCCGAATGCAGCACATTATGTCCAGAAAAAACATCACGAGTGGGCTCTGAAGCCGAGTAAAAAAGACAAAGGCAGTTTTATCAGTGAAGACTTCAAGACTATAGAAGATCAAGGAAAGCTTCGGCTCGTGGATGGATACGCCAGGATATTACCAGACATTGACGTCATCATTTCAGACGGCCATACTATAGGACTGCAACTCGTAAAAATATCAGATGGTATAAACACACTTATTTACTGTAGTGATTTAATACCTTTTACGTCTCACATCAGGGTACCATATATACCGAGCTATGACATTGATCCATTAACAACAATAGAAGAAAAGGAGAAACTACTGACAAGAGCCTGTAATGGCGATTGGATCCTTTTCTTTGAGCACGACCCGGTAACAGAAGCCGTTAAGGTAGAAAAGACAGAGAAGGGGTATGCAGTGAAAGAAAAAGTATCTTTGTAGGGGAGAACGGCCGTTCGCCCCCACCACTATATTACAAAAAAAACGAGGTTATTACTTTGAAACTAAAAGGTAAGGTTGCAATCGTAACGGGAGCAAGCAGTGAAAGAGGAAGTGCAATTGCTGAACTTCTGGCATCTGAAGGTGCATCGGTAACTATTAACTATTTAAAAAGTAAGAAAAATGCATTATCAGTCTTGAAAAGGATAGAAAACAGTGGCGGGAAGGCCATGACATGGCAGGTTGATGTGACCTCAAAGGCAAGTGTAAATAAAATGGTTAAGGAAACCGTCAAGAAATTTGGCCGTATAGACATCCTGGTGAACAATGCGCATAGTAGTATAAAGCGGAAGTCCTTTGAAGGGACTAAATGGAATGAATATGAAGAAGACCTGAACGGCACGATAAAGGGCGCACATAATTGCTGCCAGGCAGTTATTGATGAGATGAAAAAGAATAGGTGGGGAAGGATCATAAACATAATGGATAATATAGTTAATGATCCGGTAAAAGGATATGGCAGTTACATGACAGCCCAATCAGCATTGGTGGGGTTTACAAGAAGTCTTGCAATTGACCTTGGAAGTTTTGGAGTAACCGTTAACTTAATAAACGCGGGATTCACATTAGCAAGGAAAACACCCCACGCTCCCCCTCGTGTGCAGAAGGCAATAGCCGGAGAGGCGCCGCTTAAGCGTCTTGCCCTGCCCATAGATATAGCAAAGGCAGTCCTCTTTTACGCTTCCGACTGGTCTGACTTTGTGACCGGCAACTGTTTAACAGTCGACGGCGGCAAGACAATGCATTGATACGACCGTCGTTATTAATTGGCGGAGCGTACAGGACGGACAAAGTTAGTCCTCAGGTTTCTGTTGAAGCCGTAAATATACTTACTGCTCCATGTACAATTGCCCTGGTCAAGGTCAATAAACCACCGGTCCTTTTTTTTATAAATATCACCTGTCCAGATATACTTCTGAGTACTATCAAAGATTGGATCTATGTACAGGACGCTACCCTCCTTGCCTGATTTCAGCAAAGAAGCGGCCTCCTCCAGAGTCGGCAATCTCCAGTTGCGAAATCCGGCATATCCGCTCTTATTTAATTTTTTAATCCACTCTTCTGCCTTCTGCCAGGTAATCCCAAGACCTGTGGAGCCGGACTGGTGCCACATCAGGCCGGTAAAATTATCTATCACTACCTTATCACCACCTATAGTTTCCAGTTTATAATTGTGGTCTATTATTCTGCCGTCTTTCTGATTGTCCTTAAATTTTCCAATCAGTAAATTCTTTAAACCTTCATGGTCTGCCTTGTACAGACTTTTATACGTAGTCCGCAGTTTTACTTCTCCATTTGCTGACTGAATAACCGCGGCTGAAAGAGGGACAAATGACGTAATCAGGATATTTAATATATTTAACAGGAAGAATTTTTTCATATTTAAAACCTCAAATCTGAATAATTAAAATGCTGTAGTAAGAATTATAAGAATACCAATTATAAGCTTAGAAAGGAATCAGGCAAGTATTTTTTAAATCAGGTTTCTACGTGAATCCTCGACGTTGGTTCGGTTAAACGCTCAGTCAAGCGATTTACCAATTGGATATGCTTGATATGTGGAACTTGAGGTAATAAGTGGGGTTGTTTTGCAAGACAAATACGCAGGGCAAAGCCTGCTGTATTAGTTCGGAGTGGAAAGTTCGGAGTTCGGAAAGAACCCCGGTGAAATGATTTCAGATTTCACCCCGAAGGAATAGACTACGTATTCCATGGGGCGGGCAGGGCAGGCGCAGAGGAGAACGGAGGAGAGTTACGAAGTGCTTAAGATATTTATGTTTTTTTGTTAACTATGCAAACAACCGGGGGTTATAATAATACCTAAAAGTTCCAAGTGGAAAGTGCCTAAGGTGACTAAAGTTAAAAAATCAAACGACTTTATCATTTAGCTATCATTCGTTACATAAACATGACCAACCTCTCTTCCCCGGACAAAAGATGCTGAGGACTTTTCGAGAGGATTCCAATTCTGGAATCCTCTCAGGTTATTTATTTAAAGGAAGCATCGTGTGAATTTGATCAAATTTCTAAAACAGTTTGTTTTGCATACGGCCAAGACGGGGGCGGTTGCGCCCAGTTCAGAAGGTCTTGCAGATTTAATCACGGATACTGCCGGTTTACACAGCGCTTCTGCCGTAATAGAATTTGGAACGGGGACAGGTGTTTTTACAGAGAAAATCATTCAAAAGATATCTGATGAAACCAGGTTTTTTGCGTTAGAGATCAATCCTGATTTTGTTGAGGCGACCAGAAAAAGATGTCCGGAAGCAGTAGTTTATCAGGATTCCGCATCAAATGCGAAAAAGCACCTTGACGAACTTGGTATCAATGAGTGTGACTGTATAATATGCGGCCTTCCCTGGGCGGCATTTGGCGAGGAATTACAAAATGAGTTACTCGACACGATTATTGATGTTCTGAAACCAGGCGGAAGATTTCTTACCTTTGCCTATCTGCAGGGATTACTTCTGCCAGCCGGTATGAGGTTCAAGCAAAAATTGTCTACAAGGTTTAACAGTGTAACAAAAACAAAACCCATATGGTTGAACTTCCCACCGGCATTCGTTTACTGTGCGGAAAAATAAAAAATAACAGCCAGCTTTATAAATAGTATATAAAAGATGAAGCTGTATGCGCTCTGCTCCCTCCAAAAGGCAGCGCAATATATTGTGATATTGATTTAGGCAACAGTTGTGTGTAGAATATTTCAAAAGATATAGAATACCCTTAATAAACATTTTGCTATATTAATTGAGAACCAAATATTTAATACAATTCGATAAGCTTTTATCGATGAGGAGGTATTAAATGCTGCAAAAATATATAAGATATTGTACAAAAAAGGTATTAGAAGCTATTAACATTGGGACTATGGAATTGGTAAATATGAAGCGTAATGTCTTTTCTTCCGAGTTTATACTCCTTGGACTATTGGTACAGGATGATTCTTCCGTACAGACAATCATTGACCAGCTTAAAATGGATACGGAAGGGATTAAGAAACGTCTAATGGATGGAATCTTTGCCTCCATAGATATTCAGGCTACAAATATTCCATCGACAGGCGATATGCAACTGGTAATATCGAGCGAGGTTGAGAAGGTCTTTGAGATAGCCCTGCAAGAATCAAACAGGATGGGAGACAAGTTCATCAGTACAGAAATACTGTTTATTGCACTATTCAATCCACAGGCGGGAAAGACTGCCGGGATTCTTACCGGCGCCGGGCTTGAATTAGAAAGAGTCAGGACTGCTGTTAAGGAAATAAGAGGTGAGAGTAAGATTGTAAGTCAGGATGACGAAAGCAAGCTGGATGTCTTAAAGGAATACACAGTTGATCTGATAGAACTCGCCAGGCGCGGAGAACTTGACCCTGTCATTGGCAGAGAGAAAGAGATAGGAAGGGTAATCCAGATTCTATCGAGACGCAAAAAGAATAATCCCGTCCTGATAGGTGAGGCCGGAGTGGGAAAGACCGTGATTGTTGAGGGTCTTGCGCAGCAGATTGCGGCTGCGGAAGTAACACAATCATTACTGACAAAGAAGATACTTTCCCTCGATATGGCAGCCCTTATTGCGGGGGCAGGCGTTAGAGGTGAATTTGAGGGCAGACTTAAATCAATAAGAGATTCAGTGATAAACGCCGGAGGCCGCATCATACTCTTTATAGATGAATTACATACTGTGGTAGGTGTTGGAGGAGGAGGTGGAGCAGGCGGTATGGGAGCGCCTGACATATTAAAGCCGGCACTGGCAAGAGGTCAGATGCAAATGATTGGCGCTACCACTTACGATGATTATCGCAAACATATAGAGCCGGATAGGGCACTTGCACGACGATTTCAGACAGTATCAATAAGCGAACCGGGAATTGAAGATACCAAGAAAATCCTGGGCGGTCTTAAGCCATATTACGAAAAACATCATAAAATTGATTATACTGCGGAATCCATCGACGCAGCGACTCGCCTTTCTGACCGTTACATCACAGACAGGGCACAGCCAGATAAGGCAATAGACCTTCTGGATGAGGCCGGGTCAAAGAAACACCTTGAACTACACTACACGCCTCCTGATATCAAGAGACTGGAGAATGAAAAAAGGGCTCAGACCGCACTAAAAATGGAGGCGTTTGAAAGGCAGGATTTTGAAGAGGCGACAAAACACCACGCAGAACTTCAGGTTATAGAAAAAAGTCTTTCAGCAGAAAAGGAGAAGTGGCAGAAGGAACTGAAAGAAAAGGACAGTACGGTTACACCCGAGGATATCGCTGCTATTGTTTCGAGCTGGACAGGAATCCCCGCATCAAGGATGCTTGAAACTGAAGCGGAGAAACTGGCATTAATGGAAGAAAAGATACATGAGCGTATTGTATCGCAGGAAGCTGCCGTGAAGGCAATAGCAAGCGCTATCAGGAGGAACAGGGCTGGGTTGAGGGAGGATACGAGGCCAATAGGGGCATTCCTTTTCCTGGGACCGACTGGAGTAGGGAAAACGGAACTGGCAAAGACCCTCGCAGAGTTTCTCTTTGATGACGAAACACGCATCGTCAGGCTGGACATGTCGGAATACATGGAACGCCATGAAGTTGCAAAGCTTATAGGGGCGCCTCCCGGTTATGTGGGTTATGGGGAAGGTGGACAGCTTACCGAAAAAATAAAACGTATGCCTTATGCTGTGGTACTGCTTGATGAGATAGAGAAGGCTCATCCGGATGTTTTTAACATGCTTCTTCAGGTGCTTGACGAAGGAAGATTAACCGACGCACAGGGTCACGTTATAAGCTTCAGAAATTCTATTATCATAGGAACATCAAATATAGGAAGTGAAAAGCTTGCCGAAAAACACGAGATAGGATTCAAAGCGAGTCCCGGCATTATCAGCCATGAAGAAGCAAAGGAGATGGTCTTATCCGAGGTTAAGAAATATTTTAAACCGGAGTTTCTGAACCGACTGGATGATATGATCGTCTTTCATTCTCTGACAAAAGAGC
>JBHHYW010000034.1:0-12926 GCA_046757745.1 Candidatus Scalindua sp. | reverse complement strand
GAGCGAAAACCAGATGCTAAGTTAGGAAGTACAAAAATAGATGATGGTTTGGTTGACAAGATTAGGGAAAGACATGATAATCTGGTTGGTGTTTTGAGTTAAGAGAGTATTCCCAAATTATTGCACTCGGTTGTTTTGGTTTTTTTTGGAGTGCAGTGACCGCATGTCCGCCATCCTGTTGGGCGGGTGTTACTGCCCACATCGACACGGTCGATGTACTCCATACTTCTATCAATATAGGAGTACTCTGGTTCCCACGCTCTGCGTGGTAACCCATATGGTGTTCCTCACTCGTAGGGTGATTCCATAATAATGATGCAATAACACGAAGGGGTCGCCGCAGACTTTAGCCTGCGCACAATACGCAACCTGAAGGTTACGGCTACTACCAATCGATGCTATGTTAATTAGGAATCGTTATACTAGTTCATTCAAACACGACTTCTATACAGATAAATTATGGGTTGGTTTTCAAAAAAGAAATCGGTCATAACGAAACAAGAAGACATAAAAGGCCAATCTTGGTCTCCATTTCAGAAGCTAAAAAACGGTCTGGCAAAAACACGCGGCAAAATAACCTGCAGGTTTAAGGATCTATTGTCATTCAGAAGGAAAATTGATGAAGGTGTTCTTGATGAACTGGAAGCTATTTTGCTTGAGTCAGATGTGGGGGTTAGTCAGGTAACTAAGATTGTTCAGGATATTAGAGTTGCCTGGAAATCTAAAGAGATTGAAGATACACCTGGTGTTTACGATTTCTTAAAAGAGGATCTCAAGCAAAACCTCAGGAATGGGGATTCTGCATTGAGAATCGCATCTGCATCTCCAACTGTGATTATGATTGCAGGAGTTAATGGTGTTGGCAAGACTACGTCTATCGCAAAGCTTGCCAATTTATTTGTAAAACAGGGCAAAAAAGTTATGCTGGCAGCAGGTGATACCTTCCGTGCCGCTGCTACGGAACAACTGGATATATGGAGTAAAAGGATCGGTGCCGATATAGTAAAGCATCAGGCCGGCGCAGACCCTGCTGCAGTGACGTTTGATGCACTTGAAGCCAGTGTGAGCAGGGGTATAGATGTCTTGATTGTTGATACTGCCGGACGCTTACACACTCATGAGAATTTAATGAATGAGTTGTCAAAGATTAAAAGGGTAATATCGAAAAAGATTGAGAATGCTCCTCATGAAGTGTTAATGGTTCTGGATGCCACGACAGGACAAAATGCAATTTCACAGGCAAAATTATTTAAACGTGCAGTTGATATTACGGGAATATTTCTGGCAAAACTTGATGGGACCGCAAAAGGCGGTGTTATTCTGGGTATGCGTAAGGATGTAAATATACCGGTAAAATATGTTGGCCTTGGTGAAGGTGTAGATGATATTCAGGAATTTGATGCAGATAAGTTTGTGGACGCTTTGTTTGATTAAGGGAAAAATATAGAACACACGCCATTTTACAATTGATTTCTTCTCTCCCAACCTGACCGAGCCAGAACCAAAAAGGGATGAGTTTCTTATGTATTCCGGCTCGGCCAGGTTGTTATATGAAAACCTTCGGTTTTCAAACTTTCCCTTAAGAATAGATAGATTATAAAACTGTTTGCTTTCAGTTCAACAGGGTTGTTACTTTATCAAATATTAGTCGTATCTAAATTGAGCGATTGTATATTATAGTAGCCGCAGGCTTTAGCCTGCGTTTCTCTGTGTAAGACCATAAAATAATTCTACGTCTTAATGTTTTGCGAAGCAAAACCACATAAATTGGCGACCAACGGGAGCGAATTTATTATGAAAGACAATATTTCAAGAAGGACTTTTCTTAAGACTGGTATTGCAGTCGGAACAGGGCTTTATGGCCTCTCGTATTTGAGTTCGTTTGAAAGGCCAAGGCCGCTGAAGACGTTTAAAGAAAATAGTTTAAAAAAGAAACTGGTTGTAGTACATGGTGATATTGTTGAGAGAAATGATGAAAGCTCCATAATAAGAGAAATGGTGAGTAGAGGTATTAGAGCCATTGGCGGAATGGACAAATTAGTTTCCAGGAGTGATAATGTTGTTATCAAGCCTAACATAGCATGGGACAGGCGGCCTGAGTACGCAGTAAATACAAATCCCTTTGTTGTTGCTGCGTTGGCTGAAATGTGTATAGATGCCGGGGCGAATAGAGTGAGCGTGCTTGATCATACCTGCGCAAAGAATCCAGGCCCTTCATATATAAATAGTGGGATCGAGGAAGCTGCAAAAGAGGCTGGAGCAGAGGTTAGATTTGTTAATGAGAGGTTGTTTAAGGATTTTAAGATACCGGGTGGCAAGCTACTCGATTCATGGCCTTTTTATGAGAAGTTTATATATCAGGATGAAGCTGACGTGTTAATAAACGTTCCTATAGCAAAGCAGCATAGCACTTCCCGTTTATCTATGGCGCTTAAGAATACTATGGGAATGATAGGCGGCAATAGAGGTTCAATACACACAAATATACATCCAAAGATAGCAGACCTTAATAAAGTTGTTAAGGTTGATCTTACTGTTCTTGACGCATTCAGAATCTTAAAACGAAATGGTCCTACGGGTGGAAGGCTGGAGGATGTTGACAACAATTATGAAAATGCCAGAAGATTAGTGTTTTGTGTTGACCCTGTGGCAGTGGATTCATATGGCGCTACCTTGTTTGATTATTACGGCAGGGATATAGGTTATATCCGGGAATCGTATGAGGCGGGACTGGGAGAGATTGATTTTAAATTAAGAGGCTTTGGAGAAATAACAGTTTAGTCTCTAAGTCGACAATTGTGCTTTTTTGAACGGAAATTGTCACCTTATAGACTGTTTTACCACACCTTCGGAGTGTTAAAGAAAGAAGTTTAATAGTAAAGCTGTGGAATAATAAATCATTCTTTGAGTTTTAAACCTGTAACAACGCCGTTGTTCTAAAATCTAACAATTTAGCTATCCTTTATACTTAATAAAGGGAAAGCTTGAAAACCGTAGGTTTTCATTTTACAACCTGGCCGAACCGGAAGATACGTGAAATAAGTTCAGTTTTGCTTGAGATATCCATCCCCTTTTTGGTTCTGGCTTGGTCAGGTTGGGGAACAGGGACAACAGATTTATACTATTACTCTGCAAAGCTGAGATCTGTAGAACATTTTTTTTAGAAAGGTTTCTTCCTGTCATAAAAAGGGATGTGTAGTCATGGAAGGACTTGACTCCTATCTTTACACCGATTATCTCCTCTCAACGCATTCCTTGACGCTCTGTCCACAAGGGTAAAAAGCCTATCTATATCATCTTTTTGGTTCGATACCTGATGTCCACGCACTTTAACAAATTTACAATTCAACTGATCGGTCATTCTATAAAATTCCTGATACAGTTCATAATTGTTGAGGCGCCTGTTTTTCTTTGAACGATAATTGTTTTGCTCAAACCGCACACGTCTTCCCTCTAAACCCATGATGTTTTGAGAATCTGTATACACAATCACCTTACCCTCCGGTGTTTGTATATCCATTAGCGCCCATAATAAAGTCTGCAATTCCAGTTTCGTTGAAGACGTATGCTCAAATCGCTTCACCTTCACGCTCCCCCTCAATGAATCCAACGAAAGTCCATATTCAGACACAGCGAGGTAAGCCTCATATCCAATATTTGACTGAGTATTTACACTTCCATCCGTAAGCAGCATTAGTTCATTCATTCAATTATTTCAACAAGTTATTCTATAGTTTCTGTAAAGTAACGAATTTTATAAAATATTTGATTATAACACAACATACACTATTTTATTTAATGAGTGTATGTCCTGGTTATTCCGGTTTTTCGCGCAATAGTGTCTGGAGTACAATGTAAGAAAGTGGCTTGCTGGTAAATATCCATTCTGATCCAGGCTGTCCGAGAATAGATATTTTAGCAGATTTTCGAGAAATAAGCCCTTTAATATCAACAAATTTATCTGGTTTTGTATTCTCTGACAACCGGGATAGTATCAACCCAGTGGGAGTTGACAAATCCCAAATCTTATGGTTTCTTTTCTCTTGACTTAAATAACCTGTAGCTTTATCATTCCAACATATTCAATTCAAACAGCACAAAAACGAATCCACACGATAATGTGGAGAAATCATCTTAAATAAATGTTTCTGCTTACAAGGATGTTGAGCCGTGCAGGCGAAATCCGCCGAAGCATATTCCGCTTTCGTTCTATCGCATGGAACTACGGCGGAGACCCGCAACGTTTTCACCCACAGGTGAGTTCGTGGCTCTGTGCGTAGGCTGATAAATTAGATGAACTTTTTTGCCAAACATAGCCATTCTCAAATAAATAGAAATATCAACATTTTGTTTTATTTGCCAAACGGGGTTGCTCACCTCAAACTTTATTTTAAATAAAAGAATCTACCTCCCTTGGGGCCTATAAATGACTCTTATAAATATTATTATTTTACTGACAATGGTTGCCATCTTTATTTTATGGAAATTGAAGAAAATTTATATACGATTTAACTTTTCTTCAAAGGATGACGAGGAAACGAAAGTTTTTGAAATTGATAAATTATTAAAAGAAATTGATAACGAAATCAAAGTGGCTGCCCAAGCTTTTTTCGCTTGGAAATCAATCAATAACGTCGCATCAGAAGATAATATTAAAGAAGCTTTAAATGAAAACGCATTAAGTTGGAACATCTGCCTTCACTCATTGCAGGCAACATTTTTTATAGCCATAGGAAGAATCTTCGATACTGATTCACAATCATGCTCTATTCATCTACTATTTAGACAATGCAAAAACAGTATAGAAGGATTTAATAAATCTAGTTTAAGAGAACGAAGAATAGAAGAAGCAGGAGGCGTGAAACCAGAATACTTAGACGCTTTCATAGACAAAGCATACGAACCCAAACCAACTGATTTTAAGAAGCTTAAAAAGAACATCTCAAGGGTTCAAAAAATTTACGAAAAACATTTCCTTCCAGTTAGGCACAAAGTCTTCGCACATAATGATTCAGACTATACTTCTAACGCATCTACCCTTTTTTCAGGAGCAACAATAAATGATGCAGAAGATATTCTTAGCACTTTTTATATAAGGTTGAAAGAGTTATACGGGACCTCTATACGAATGGTAACGAAATGGATTCTGGTTATTGGGAATTGAAAGAAGAGGACAACATCTTGGAAGACATAGAGTCCTTGCTTAAGAAAATATAAATATAACCAAGCGTTTAACACGGACTTGCTGAAGCTCGCCGGTTAACTTCACGTTAGAATTCACTACATTATCTATTGATAATACCTATTTGTGTAAAAAGAGAGGTAGATCACATGAGTAAGGAATTTCAAATCGAACGTCACAAGAAATTGTTGGAGGAAAAAACCAAGCTGGTCAGACGAATAGTTTATGGAGGACTCCTTTTCGGCATCTTGATACTTGTAAATGTACTGACGCCTTACTCAAATGACCTAGAAGAGAGAAATACAATTGAACTAGCAATTAAAAAGTATGAATCAGAGATTCAGGAGATTGAGAAGTCTTTACAACCACTCAACGAACTCGCAAAAGTACTTGATAACATACAAACGTTAGTTGCCAATAGACCATGGGATGTTGAAACACAAAAACTGATTGACAAGTTTCGAGAGATGAATAATAAAGGAGGGACAAGTTGGAGTGAATACCAAGCTAAGGCTGATGCTACAATCAATTCAGTTGCTGATTTGGTGAATCGTACCGTAATTAGTCCTCTGAATGACTTTCTTGCCGACTCTCCTACATCAGAGAATCTTATTCCAGAACTTGCTCTTGAATTAGGAACTGTTCGGAACACTGTAACCACGTGGGTGGCTGAAAATAAAGGAAAAAGGTGGTATCGAACCATTGAAATGAAAGAAGCTCAAATCGATAGATTGTCCGATACGCTTGGCAACAAACTCAATTCGGTTTCCATGATGATTGACCGTGAAAGACCGAACCTGATCACCCGTCAGGAGCACTTAAAGACAAGCATAGAAAAGTTGAGAAACAACTCAGACTTTCGAAACAAAAAAGAAAGATTAAATGACCTTCAGTCTCAGATGGAAAAGATTCTGCCTGAGTGGCTTCGGGGCATGATATCTGTTGAACAGATGGTACAGATTTTTCCGTTTATTATCGTCACTCTGGCAGCATCTGCTTTAAGCATCGCCTTAGCCGTTGCGTCGCATTACAGGTTCCTGGCACGGGAACTAAATTTTGGTGAAGCTGGCCGTAGCGACCCAAGTTTTTCTTCTTTATGGACACTTACATATCGGGGAAGATCTGGCACACTTCTGACAGTTAGTGTTTACACCATTTTTGTCCTAGCCATGTGGTTTTTCTTTGAATTTGGAGTGGGAATACTCGCCAAATGGTTGAAGACCAGAGATACTTGGTTTATAAACACAGATACTTTTCCAATCATTTCCTGGCTTTGCAGAATACTTCTAGTAGTGCTTATCACTTATATCGCCATACATCCTTATCGTCAAAAACGAAAAGGTGAAGTAGTACAGGCAACATCGGAAAAGAAGTAATATGAATTCCTAACCATTCGTTAAACTTGAACGAACGCAAGAGGACGTTTTTTTGCTTTCTCATGTTATCAAACAAAGTATTCATAAGCTCAGTTTATTGGGGACTTCAGGACGTTAGAGAGCAGCTGTATGAATGGGCCAATGCAAGCGGTTATGAAGCCTGGGTTTTTGAAAAATCAGAGCCAGATTTAGGACAGACATCTCCTCATAACATCAAACGGGTATGCATTAATAATGTTGACAATTCAGATCTCTATATTGCGATCTTTCATAAAGGTTATGGGTAGAGTGCTGAATTCCATCTTGCCAATGTTTCACTTGTTGATCTTGAGTTTTTTGAAGCATTCAAAGAAGGCAAGCCAATGCTTATCTATATACTTGAACCATTTACCCCAGCCGCAGAACTAAAGGTTCTTTTGTCAATTGTCTCGAAATTGCTTCTGGGATCCATAAATATATGCAGTAGCAAGAATAAACTCATTAACAAAATAAAGCAAGACTTAGACCTCTTTTTCGGATAAAAACAATACCATTTAAGCATTAATGTTGGAAAGGGCTTGCATCATCAATTCCTGAATAATTAGCATTGAGGCGGCGTAGAATGGATGAGGATGAGGGAATACATTTTCTAGCCGGAAAATATCCCCTACCTGCTGGACGTAGATTCGACAGGGATTTTGTAGAGGATAGACTTGCCCAGATTAAGAGCTTTAAGAATTATCCGCAGATCTTAAATGAGAGCTGGCAGATCATTGAAGAGCTTTTCGAAGTGCCTTGGTACGAAAAACAACACAGTGAGCATCTTATGTTATGGGATGAAGTATTGGGATGTTGGGACAGTGCTTCAGCGTGGTGTGGGCTTCACGGGCCTCTGCTAATGGGTAAGCTTGCCGCAGACAACACTCTTTTAGCTGTCCGTTCATTAATTGCTTCTCACGGTGAGCAGCTTAATCTGAATACGCTTTTGGCAGGATCACCTTCGAAAATAGGAGTTAAGGAGGAGTGGATTAAGCTTTACTCACTTGGTGGAGCAATAGCAAGTGAATACTATTCTATCTCAAAGCGCACCGTTTCAAGACGTGCGAAAAGACATTATCTACTCAAGGCTGAAGCATGGCTCCGTGTAGCTGATCGAGCTTCTGAGATGGAAGGGAATTTAAAAAGGGATGCAGGTATTGCCGCTATTCGAGGCCACGTATACATGAGGTTAGGTAATCTTCATGAATCACGGGAACAATTTTGAGCTCAGCCTCAGGCTTCGAGAAGGGCAATCAATGGGAACCGGCAGTATTGCAGAGGCTCAAGCCGACCTTGGATATGTTCTTTGGCGGTTAGGGAAAAAAGATAAAGCCGAAGAGCTTCTATTAAAAGGTGTTGCGGATCTTGAGAAAACTATGCGTCCAGGCTTTGCAGTAAGAGCAAAAAAGAAGTTGGCAAGGTATTATGTGGATTTAGAAACATGAAAGAAGCGATGAGGCAGCTTATACAGGCTAAGGCACTATGCCAGAAATACGGCCTACACGATCAGACTGAAGATTCTATGTTTGTAAGGTTAGGATTGCGATTAGGCACAAAAGTATGGAGTGATTTAGAATCTTTGGATGTTATTGAAACTCCCAAAGGCTATAAATATGTTTTGCAAACCAAGTCGTAAAATGTATATTGTGAAATGTTACTGACTCTCTCAATTTATCTTATTCTTTAACCACGCTTCCTTATTACCAAATTTCAAATGACAAAATACCATGCCATCATAACCATCATAGAAATTAAATCTATTGAATGATTATTGTAGTTTAAAAAAAATGAGAATTATAATATATTAATCCAGACCAATCGATGAGCATCCAAAACTAAGAAAACAATAAACCACTCACACTCGAAGATGATTATGAAATAGGTGCTGAAATTTATGGTTTCGCAATAGGAATATTTTTGAGTGGGATAGTTTACATAGCCATCTTTTTTCCTTTAATCCTGCATTCGTCAAAGCAAATAGGTGTAAATCCTCTAGACATCTTACTCTTTACTAAATATCCTCCCGATATTGGAGATACTTTCTTTAATAATATTTTTCCAGAGTGGCCTGATCCAAAAGCAAGGTCTCTTGTTTATGCTGTCGGAAACCTTTATGGTGTTATAGGAATAGTAGGCACATTTGTGATTATTTCTGTAAGAATAAAAAGAATAATGGGTTTTATTATAACCTCTAATGGGTTGTGTTTTGGATATATTCTAACGTTATACCTATCAGGAAATGTATTTGGAATTATTGACATTGATTTGTTTTCAAAAAAGATGGTTAACTTTAGAATTGCATATGTATTGCTAGCGTTCTATATGCTCGAATGCTTGAAAAATTCATTCAAGAAAAAAGGATTATGTAGAAAGAAATAAGAAATTTTGACAGATGGTATGTTTGGAATTATTTGTACTTTCATTCTCATAAAAGGATTTAGCCATAGTGTAATATCTATTTTGACAGGACCAATATTTTTGTCTAGACAATGGGGAGGGGTTCCAGGATTAAGGCTGTTGATCTATAATTTCTTTTAAGAGCAAACACTTTCGCTCCAGGAAATTTTTTTGAAAAAGAACCGATCAGATTTATATTGGCGCCATTAAACGCAAAAATATTCTGGTCATAATCACCAACGCAAAAAAGTGAAGAGGGATCCATTTTATCTAGAATTAAGAAGATGAGCGATTCTTCCAACTATTGTTGACGTTTTTCCAGTTCCGGCAGACGCAATAACAATGTTGTGTCCGGATTTAGCAGTAGCGGCGTTTAACTGTTCTTCGTTTAAGAGGCTTAATGGCATTTCTATTTAAAACCTACATTGAGCAATTTTATTTTCTATATTTTTGTAGACGTCTGCTCAGGTGGAAGTTTCTCATCCTCCGATGGGAATATGTTAATTTCTCGTAAGTTACGCAACCTAAAGGATGCGACTATACAAATTGCTCAATTTTGATAATATTCTTTTCTAATCCTTTTTTTAGATAAATGTTTTGCTGAAGCTATTAGTTCAGATTTGGAGTTTTTATTTCATTACACTTCAACTGCATAGTTTTTCAGAATCGATTCATCAACAGCAGGAAATGTTTTAACTGCATTCAGAAAAGTACTTGCTAATACACGATGCTTTAATTTCATGCGAAGTATTGTACGTTTAATATTTAATATGCAAAGTTAAATATTAAGCAGTTTAAATGTGTTTTACTCTCAGACTGAATTATACTTCGCAGTACTTATTTTTAATGACATCATGAATAAGAAAATATAAGATATTATGTACTGGTTCGAACGAGTCGGAAGTGACATGTAGGGCTAGGCATTAGCCTTGAGTTTGTTGCACGAAAGCAAACCTAAAGGATTGCCCTACATGTTATATAACAAAATATTTCTAAGAGCTAAGCTCTGAAAAACGAGCATACAATATATATTTTACCTGATGGGTGATATTATTTTTTCGTAGATTATACAACAATACCAGATGAGAAAAGTTTAAGAATGACAGAATTTAGTAAAGTAAACACAAAAAAAGGTTCAATAAATTACAAGATCAGGCTGGCTGTACAAATACTTGTTTTTATTGTATTCATTTGTCTGCTAATATATGCAGACCCCATTGCAGAAAAGGATGGAACGGTGGATATATTCCTTCGTATGAGTCCGCTTTCTGCAATTGGTGCAATGGTGGCGGCAAAGGAATTTATAGTAAGGTATTGGCCGGCTATTGTTGTACTGGCAGCCTCTCTATTCTTAGGCCGTTTCTTCTGCGGCTGGATATGTCCTCTTGGGACAACACTTGATATTACAGATCACTTACTGAAGAAACAGAGAAACAGAGTTTCATATAAAATTTATGATGCCAAACGGCTTAAATATTATTTACTGGCCTTTCTCCTTCTAAGCCTGTTTATAGGCCACCAGATGGTTGGTTGGTTCGATCCGATCAGTATTGCCACAAATGCATATACAATTGTTATCCATCCTTATCTCATTTCTCTGATCAACTCACTTTTTAACTTTCTCCACAAATTCTATTTTATAAGTTTTGTAAGCGATAGAGTCCATGTCTTAATAAAAGAAGCGCTGTTTGCTATGCATGCGCCGTTTTTCAGAGGACATTTAATTTTTCTGATAGTACTCTTTGCAATCATATTTTTGGGTCTGTTTTATAAGAGATATTGGTGCAGGAATCTATGTCCATTGGGGGCGTTGTTTGCTTTGTTTTCAGATTGGTCTCTTTTTAAGCGTGTTGTGGGTGAGCATGTTTGTGATAGCTGTGATAGCTGTAAAATAGATTGTAAGATGGGGGCTATTGATGATACGGGAAGGAAAACGCAGGCGGGTGAGTGCATTTTATGCATGAAGTGCCAGGATATATGTCCTACCGGAGCAGTCAGGTTTGCATTTAAACAGCCACCGGAACAGGAAGTTTCGATAAATTTGACAAAAAGAGGTTTTATAACAGCGTGCGTTTCCAGCGCCGTTGCAACGCCTCTCCTGTCACTGAATTTTCAGAAGAAAAAGAGTCAAGGTAATCTCGAAATTATACGACCTCCAGGTTCACTCCCTGAAGATAACTTCCGGGCTAAGTGTATAAGATGTGGCGAGTGTATGAGAGTGTGTAAGACAAATGGCCTGCATCCAACAATTTTAGAGGCGGATTTGAGCGGAATGTGGACCCCACAGCTGATCCCGCGGATTGGGTATTGCGCCCATGATTGTGTGTTGTGTACAAGGGTTTGCCCTTCAGGGGCAATTACCAGGCTTTCTAAAGAGAAGAAAAAACGGCTGGCAATAGGAAAGGCCAGGATAGACAGGAACAGGTGCATTCCGTGGGTAGGCTATGCGCGATTGCCGGATCTAGACAAGAATTGGGAGGATGTCAGTTGCGGCGTATGTGAAGAGGTCTGTCCCGTCCCTACAAAAGCAATCCATTTCAATACATATGTTCATAGTAATGGTAAAGAAATAAGGAGGGTTTATGTAAGAGAAGAGGCTTGTATCGGGTGCGGTTTCTGTGAAAATGTTTGTCCCGTAAATGGACGTTCTGCAATAGTAGTTGAAGGGATACAGCCACAGGTAATGACGAGCGAAATTGATATACTGGGAAATGACCTCTTTCCCGCATCTGTTGAAGACTGGAAGATAAAAGGAGAGCCTACCATGTATGCCGGCAAAGATAAACTTTTTGAATACATAGACGGTGGCGCAGAGGTTTATCTGTCTTATTCATTTATTCAGGTGTCAACAGCGACATATATTAAGAAGGACACCGATAATTCCGTTAAGGTGGATATCTGGGAATTTGGCAGTTCTGATGATGCCTACGGAATATTTGCAAAGGATAAAGCGGGACAAAGTGTAAACATCGGGAACGAAGCCTCATTATACGAAAATTATCTGTGGGTGTGGAAAAGTAAGTATTTCATGAGTTTTGAGCCTTACAGTGGGGATATCAGCCCTGATGATATTACTTTTATTGGTACTGCCATTATGGACAACATACCTGCCGGTAAGGTTAGTTTGCCTGCTATTATAATGTATTTACCTGAGGACGGATATATTCAGGAGAGTACAAAATATTTTCACAAAAAGATAATCCTTGATAATATTTACATTTCAGACAAGTTTATTGATAGAAATGTATTAAAACTAAGTGAACAGACAGAAGCAGTAATTGCTGATTATAAATCTGACAAGAGCAGTCTGCCTTTCAAAATGTTGATAGTCAAATATCCTGAAAAGTCAGTTGCAGAGGAATCTTTTAAGAATTTTATTGAGATGAGAAAATCATGGGGTGAAGACAGTGTTAAAATTGACACATTGTATACATTTGAAGATTCGAAAGGTAGGTATAGCAGCATATCTTGTGTAAATAGTTTTGTAGTTATTACGTTTCTTGTAGAAACGAGGGAAGCCTCAGAATTACATGTTAATGCTGTTATTTCAAAGGTTAAGGGAAGTCGGGGCTGAGTTTTTTATTGGCAATTTGAATACTTTGTGATATACTACTTGTTTCTTAAATAGGAGATGGAGATAATCATGGAAAAAGCACTGAAAAAAGAGATAATTGAGGGTAATAAAGTACACGATACCGATACGGGCTCGCCGGAAGTCCAAATTGCTTTATTGACAGAACGGATAAAGCATTTGAGTGATCATCTTAAAGAACATAAAAAAGATCACACATCGAGGCGCGGTTTACTTATGATGGTTGGTAAAAGGGCTACATTACTGAAATATCTTAACGGAAAAAGTGAAGAAGGTTATAAGAGCCTGATAAAGAAGTTGGGCATCCGTCGTTAAATTGGTTGGTGAAAGGATCTGAAAGTGAAATGTAAAGTTGAAGAAA